>NZ_JBHTSA010000105.1:0-27731 GCF_042795405.1 Streptomyces sp. NPDC056480
GCTGACAACTGTCCTGTCGCGCCCAGGCGCCGCCGCCGACCGGAACACCACACTTCCTTTTCAACAAACTGTTGACGTCACGTTCGAGCCGAATTTACGCTCCTCGCACCGTCAGCAGAGCTCCCGTACGGAAGGTCACGATGTCGAAGCGCGTGCTTACGACCGAGTCCGGCGCCCCCGTCGCCGACAACCAGAACTCCGCCACCGCCGGCGTCGGTGGCCCTCTCCTCCTCCAGGACCAGCACCTGCTGGAGAAGCTCGCGCGCTTCAACCGTGAGCGGATCCCGGAGCGCGTGGTGCACGCCCGCGGCTCCGGCGCGTACGGCTACTTCGAGGTGACCGACGACGTCACCGCGTACACCAAGGCGAACTTCCTCGGTGAGGTCGGCAAGAAGACCGAGACCTTCATCCGCTTCTCCACCGTGGCCGACTCGCTCGGTGGCGCGGACGCCGTCCGCGACCCGCGCGGCTTCGCGCTGAAGTTCTACACCGAAGAGGGCAACTACGACCTCGTCGGCAACAACACCCCGGTGTTCTTCATCAAGGACCCGATCAAGTTCCCCGACTTCATCCACTCCCAGAAGCGCGACCCCTTCACGGGCAAGCAGGAGGCGGACAACGTCTGGGACTTCTGGGCCCACGCCCCCGAGGCCACCCACCAGATCACCTGGCTCATGGGCGACCGCGGCATCCCGGCCTCGTACCGTCACATGAACGGCTACGGCTCGCACACCTACCAGTGGACCAACGAGGCGGGCGAGGCCTTCTTCGTCAAGTACCACTTCAAGACGAACCAGGGCATCCGCTCCCTCTCGGCCGACCAGGCCGCCGAGCTCGTCGGCAAGGACGCGAACTCGCACCAGACCGACCTGCTGCAGGCGATCGAGCGCGGTGTGAACCCGTCCTGGACCCTGTACGTCCAGGTGATGCCGGCCGCCGAGGCCGCGGACTACCGCTTCAACCCCTTCGACCTCACCAAGGTGTGGCCGCACAGCGACTACCCGCTGCAGCGCGTGGGCCGTCTGGTCCTCGACCGCAACCCGGACAACGTCTTCGCCGAGGTCGAGCAGGCCGCGTTCTCCCCGAACAACTTCGTCCCGGGCATCGGTCCCTCGCCGGACAAGATGCTCCAGGGCCGCCTCTTCGCCTACGCGGACGCCCACCGCTACCGCCTCGGCGTCAACCACACCCAGCTCGCGGTGAACGCCCCCAAGGCGACCGTCGCGGAGAACTACGGCCGGGACGGCGCCATGGCCACCCGCCAGGGCTCGCGCCACGACAAGAACTACGAGCCCAACTCGTACCAGGGCCCGGCCCAGACCGACGCCGCGCTCTCCGCGCCGCTCGCGATCCACGGCTGGACCGGCACCCACGAGGCGCCGCAGCACACCAAGGACGACGACTTCTTCCAGGCCGGTGAGCTCTTCCGCCTGATGTCCGAGGACGAGAAGAAGCGCCTGGTCGCCAACATCGCCGGCGGCCTGTCCCAGGTGTCCCGCGAGGACGTCATCGAGAAGAACCTCGCGCACTTCGCCGCCGCCGACGCGGACTACGGCAAGCGCGTGGCCGAGGCCGTCGACGCCCTGCGCGAGGACTGACCGAACCAGCACCACCCAGACTGCGTACGGCACCTGACGGGAGGTCAGTGCCGTACGTGGTCCGGATCGCCGACCCGGATGAGGGGTGGCCGGTGATCCGGACAAGCGTGAGGACCGCGGCGGCGTCGAGCCAGTGCGGTGGTAAGGGCGCCGTTCCCCCTTCTTGACCTGAAAGAAGAGGAGCACCGGCCGCCCGTCGGCGCCGCCGCGGTCCCAACGCCCTCCCCCCGGGGAGGCACAGCACAACCCGAGACTCCGCCCGGCGGCGCGAACGTCCTGTCGCGCCAGCCTCGTGCCGTCGGGCGGGTACAAGCCGGAGAGCGCGGAACCTGGTTTCGGGACCCTGGTTCCGCGCTCTTCTTGTGTGCGCGGGCCCGCCAGCGCATCGTTTCTGCGGTGAAGATCCGCACCCGCTCGGAGGAGCGCACCGCGATTCGGTTCTCCCGCACCCGGCCGTCGGCGCTATCCACTCGTACATGATCAAGAACCTGTTGCGCGGGCTCACCCCGCTCGCCCTCATCCTGTCCCCGCTCGCCGTCACCTCCCCCGCCCTCTCCGCGAACGTCGTGATGCTGCCCGACGCGCTCGCCGAGCTCACCGAGGCGGCCGAGGACCCGGACGGCTTCACCGCGGGCGCGTTCCCCCACTGGAACGCCGGCCTCGACGCGACGGACGGCTGCGACACCCGCTCCGAGGTCCTGCTCGCCGAGGCCGTCGACGCACCCGCCACCGGGGCCGGCTGCACGCTGACCGGGGGCCGCTGGACCTCGTACTACGACGGCCAGAGCGTCTCCGACCCGGCCGCCCTCCAGGTCGACCACCTCGTCCCGCTCGGCGAGGCCTGGGAGTCCGGGGCCTCCGGCTGGACCGCGTCCCGGCGCGAGCGGTTCGCGAACGACCAGGGCGCCACCGCGACGCTCGTCGCCGTCACCGCCCGCAGCCGGCAGGACAAGGCGGGACGGGATCCGGCCGGTTGGGTGCCCGCGGACGCCGCCCAGTACTGCCGCTACGTCGGCGAGTGGGTCTCCACCAAGCTGCGCTGGGGCCTGTCGGCCGACAAGGACGAGGTGGAGGCGCTCAAGCTGTTCGCCGACGGTCCCTGCGAGGAGACGGTCGTGATCCGCTCGGCGCCACCGAAGTAGGTCCCTGCGTCCTCCGCTCGGCCCGTGCCAGCGCGTACGTCGCGCCGAGCGAGGCGAGGGCGAGGAGCACCATCCCCGTGCGCGGTGACGTGTACTGGGCGAGGGTGCCGGCGAGCGCCGCGCTCACCCCCTGGAGCGCGAGCATCCCCGCGCTGTGCAGGCCGAGCGCGTGACCGCTCAGGTCCTCCTGCACCAGGGCCATCAGCCGCTCCTGGTGCAGGAGGCTCGCCGCGTACCCGCTCGCCGAGACCGTCACCGCGAGGAGCGCGAGCGGCAGGGCCGGATCCAGGGCGAACACCAGGAACGGGGCCGCGAGCAGCGCCTGGAGGGGGAACCGGGTCCGCCCGCGCAGCCGGGCCGGCAGGAAGCGGCCGACGGCGGTGTCCCCGGCCAGCATCCCGAGCGCGGCGCAGGCGAAGAGCAGCCCGGCGCGCTCGGGGTCGTACGGCACGAAGAGCGACTCGCAGCCCACGATCAGCCCGTTGGGGATCCAGAGGGCCAGATAGGCGCGGCGGCGCGCGGGCGAGGACAGCAGCTTCCGGTTGGTGCGCCAGGTCTCGCCGACCGAGGCCCGGCCGGCGGCGCGGGGCGGGCGCGCCCCGAGGCCGAGGCGGGCAAGGAGCGCGGCGGCGAGGTAGAGACCGGCGCCCACGAGGACCGTGCCCCGCGGCGAGAACAGGGCGATCAGGAGGCCGCCGGTCGCGAAGCCGCCGACCTGGCAGACGCCGGCGGCCATGTTCGTCACCGAGCGGCCGAGGAGGAAGTCCTCGCGGGCGAGGATCTCGTTCAGGAGGCCGTGGCGCACGCCGCCGCCGAGCGAGGCGGCGAGCCCCTCGGCGAGCAGGACGGCGAAGACGGCCCAGGTCGGCAGCCCGGGCACCGCGAGGACGGCGGTGCCCAGGGCGAAGAAGAGCGCGATCCCGGAGATCGCCGCCCGGGGCGGCAGCCGGTCGGCGGCCGAGAGCAGGGTGGTCGCGCCGATCAGCTGGGCGAGCGAGGGCCCGAAGAGGGCGAGCGCGGAGAGGAGCGGGGAGCCGGTCGCACGGAACACGAGGGTGGCGAGCCCGAGCCCGGCGACCGTCTGCGCGGCGGTGTGGACGGCGCCGGTGAGGAAGAGCGGGGTGAACTCGGAGGTGCGGAAGAGGTCGCGGTAGCGGGGCATGCGGGGAGTCTCGGGCGCGGGCGACGGCCTCGATACTGTTTCGCGCACGGGCGAAACGACGGGGGCGTACGGCATGGGCTGGTGGCAGATCGGTACGGACTCCCTCGCCGGGAGCAGATTCGTCGTCTCCCCGCTCGCCGAGACGATCGCCGCCCTCAAAACCCTGCACGCTGCGGCCGGCGGCCACGGGTCCGGCGCCCATCCGGGCGAGCGCGCCTGGCTGGCCGCCCATCTGCCCGCGTACCGGGCGCGCCTCGCCGCCGAGCCGCTCGACGCGCTGCTCGTACGGGCGGCCATCGGCCCCACCTGGAACGCCGACTTCCTGACGCCGACGCCGACGGGCGACCGCGAGCGGTCCTTCGACGAGGAGGTGGCGGCGGTCCGCGAGGCCGAACCCGGCGATGCGGTGCCCCAGTTGGAGGTCGCGGTCGGCGGACCCGTACCGGAGCCGCTGCGGTCCGCGGCGGACCTGCCGGGGCGCATGGCGGAGGTCCTGGAGTGGGTGTGGCGGGAGACGGTACGGCCCGACTGGCCGCGCCGCCGCCGGATCCTGGAGGCCGATGTGGTCGCGCGGACGGCCCGGTTGGCCCGTGACGGCTGGGCGGCGGCGCTCGACGAGCTGTCCCCGGGAAGGATGCGCTGGCTGGGCGACGGAAGGCTCCAGGTCAACCCCCGCGCGTATCCCCCGCGTTCGGTCGACGGCGGCCGGCTGCTGTTCGTCCCGGTGACCCCCGGCACGGGCTGGGTCTCCTGGGAGGGCACGGAGCGGTTCGCGGTGGTCTATCCGTGCGCGGGCGCCCTGGCGGACCGGTCGGGCCCCGTCGCGCCCCGGGCCCTCGGGGCGTTGCTCGGCCCGGCGCGCGCCGGCGTCCTCGTACGGCTCGAATCCCCCGCGTCCACCAGCCAGTTGGTGGCGCTCACCGGGCAGGGACTCGGCTCGGTGGGGCGGCATCTGAAGGTGCTGCTCGACGCCGGGCTCGTCCGGCGGGGACGTGCGGGCCGGTCGGTGCTGTACGAGTGGACGGAGGCGGGCGCGGTGCTGGTGGCGGCACAGGGAGACCCCCGTCCCGGTGCTCCTCGGGGCGGGGGTCGGTCCCTCTGACGAGGGGGACGATCAGACCTTGAGGGCCTTGATCGCGGTCGGCGCGTGGCCGGGCTCGGTGGCCAGCTCCTCGAACTCGGTGACATCGCTCATGTCGACCGTCTTGCTCATCGCGATGTTGGTGATGCGCTCCAGGATGGCCTCGACGACGACCGGGACCTGGTGCTCGACGGCCAGCTTCTTGGCCTCCTCGAACGCCTCGCCCAGCTTGTCGGGGTCGGTGACGCGGATCGCCTTGACGCCCAGGCCCTCGGCGACCTTGACGTGGTCGACGCCGTAGACGCCGATCTCCGGGGTGTTGATGTTCTCGAACTCGAGGTTGACCTCGAAGTTGATGCCCAGGTTGCCCTGCGCCTGGCGGATCAGGCCCAGGTAGGCGTTGTTCACCAGGACGTGGACGTAGGGGACCTTGTGCTGGGCGGCGACCGCCAGCTCCTCGATCATGAACTGGAAGTCGTAGTCGCCGGAGAGGGCGACGATCGGGGTCTCCGGGTCCGCGGTGGCGGCACCGATGGCGGCCGGGATGGTCCAGCCGAGCGGGCCGGCCTGGCCGCAGTTGATCCAGTTGCGCGGCTTGTAGACGTGCAGGAACTGGGCCGCGGCGATCTGGGAGAGACCGATGGTGGTGACGTAGCGGGTCTCAGGACCGAAGGCCTTGTTCATCTCCTCGTAGACGCGCTGCGGCTTCAGGGGGATGTTGTCGAAGTGCGTACGGCGCTGGAGGGTCGCCTTGCGCTCCTGCGCGGAGGCGGCCCAGGCGGAGAAGTCCGGGAGCCTGCCCGCGGCCTTGAGCTCCTTGGCGATCTCGACGAAGAGCTCCAGCGCGGCCTTGGCGTCGGAGGCGATGCCGAAGTCCGGGGCGAAGATCTTGCCGATCTGGGTGGGCTCGATGTCGACGTGGACGAACTTCCGGCCCTTGGTGTACGCGTCCATGTTGTAGCCGGTGTGGCGGTTGGCCCAGCGGTTGCCGATGCCGAGGACGAAGTCCGACTCCAGGAAGGTCGCGTTGCCGTAGCGGTGCGCGGTCTGGACACCGACCATGCCGGCGGCCAGCTCGTGGTCGTCCGGGATGGTGCCCCAGCCCATCAGGGTGGAGATGACCGGGATGTTGGTCAGCTCGGCGAACTCGACGAGCAGGTCGGAGGCGTCGGCGTTGATGATGCCGCCACCGGCGACGATCAGCGGGCGCTCGGACTCCAGGAGGAAGTTCAGCGCCTTCTCGGCCTGGGCGCGGGTCGCGGCCGGCTTGTAGACGGGCAGCGGCTCGTACGTCTCCGGGTCGAACTCGATCTCGGTCAGCTGGACGTCGATCGGCAGGTCGATGAGGACCGGGCCCGGACGGCCGGAGCGCATCAGGTGGAAGGCCTGCTGGAAGACGCCGGGGACCTGCGCGGCCTCCAGGACGGTCGTCGCGGCCTTGGTCACCGGCTTGGCGATGGAGGCGATGTCGACGGCCTGGAAGTCCTCCTTGTGGAGCTTCGAGACCGGAGCCTGGCCGGTGATGCACAGGATCGGGATCGAGTCGGCGATCGCCGAGTACAGGCCGGTGATCATGTCGGTGCCGGCGGGGCCGGAGGTGCCGATGCAGACACCGATGTTGCCGGCCTTGGCACGGGTGTAGCCCTCGGCCATGTGGGACGCGCCCTCGACGTGGCGGGCCAGCGTGTGGCCGATGCCGCCGACGTTCTTGAGCTCGCGGTAGAAGGGGTTGATCGCCGCGCCGGGCACGCCGAACGCGGTGGTGACGCCTTCGCGCTTGAGGATCTCAACGGCCGCTGCGGCGGCGGTCATACGAGGCATGGGAGTGCTCCTGCTTCGGCCGGGCGGATCCAAGCCCACCGGTCGGCTCGGGAGCCCGGAGCGGCTTGTTTCCGTAATGCGGAAATACTGTTCTGCTATACGGAAGCAATGTAGGTCGGGGTCCGGAGGGCCGTCAAGAGAAGTCCGACCGGCGGGATCACGGAAGTGGCCGAACAGCTCCCCCCGAGGCGTCCGATGGGTGGACGATGGGACGGAACGACAGGGGGTTGGCTGTGGGCGAGTCGGTACCGGTGCGCTGCCCGGAATGCCTGCGTACGCAGGCGTACGCGGCGCCTGTCTTCCCCTGCGCGTGCGGAAGCCCGGTGGCGCCGCCCCTGGCGGCGGGCGCGACGGCGGAACCCATCACGCGCCGGAACTGGACGGACGAGTGGGTCACCGTCCGCTGCGGAGCCTGCGGCCGCGAGGACGACTGGCCGCACCCGGAGACGGGCTGCGCGTGCGGGACGGTCCTGCGGGTACCGGTGCGGGCGGTGGAGTCGGGGACCCCGACGGCCGGCGGGCCCGCGGAGGGCTCCGACGGGGCCGTCGGCCCCTGGCCGGAAGCGGGTCACGACCGATCGGGCGGGGGCCCGGGTACGCGTCCGGGTGCGGGTACGCGTCCGGGTGCGGGTACGCGTCCGGGTGCGGGCACGGGCACGGGTACGCATCCGGACGAGGGCGCGGGCACGTGCGGGGGCGGGGACATGGGCGCGGGCACGGGTCCGGGCGAGGACATGGGCGCGGGGACGAGTACGGTTTCGGGCGCTGCCGGGCCGGGAGCGATCGGCGGCGACCGGCCGTCGTTCTCGCCGCCCTGGCCCGGGTCCGGCCTGTCCGATCCGTTCACCACGTCCGGCACGTCCGGCACGCCCGGCATGTCCAGCACCTCCGGCCCGTCCGGCACGTCTGAGACGTCCGGTCCGATCGGCCCGTCCGGTCCGTTCGCCGCGGACGGGCCCCGGCCTCCCCGGGCGGACGCCCCTCCCGGTACGGAGCGCCCGCAGCCGGGCGAGAGCGGCTCGGCGTGGTTCGGCACGGGTCCCGGCCCCACGGGCACGGGTCCCGGCGCCCCCGGAGCCGCACCCGGGCCCGGACCGGCCTCCGACGCTCCCGGGGCCGTACCCGGTCCCGCCGCCCACCGTCATCCCGCGAACCCGCCGCGTCCGGGCGGGCCCCGCGCCTTCGCCGAGCGCTACCCCGCCCACATACCCCTGCCGCCCACCGCCCCGCGTCCGGCCCCGGTGCGCGGGGACTTCAGGCCGCTGACGATCAGGACCGCTCGGGACGCGGTCGCCGCGGCCGCCGGGTATCTGCGCTGGCTGGGGTTCCGGGACGTGGTCCAGCCCGAGGAGCGTCCCGCGTCCGGGGTGGACCTGCGGGCGCCGGGGCTCGTCGCACAGGTCGACCCGAGCACGCGGTCCACCGGGCTCCGGGCCGTCGAGTGCCTCTGGCTGAACGGACTGACCGCCTCCGCCGTGAGCGTGTTCTTCTCGCTCGCCGGCTACACACCGGAGGCCCGTTCGCGGGCCGCCGAGATCGGCCTTCCGCTCTTCGTGCTCGACCTGACCGGCACCCCGCAGCCGGTGAACGGCGCCGCCGACGACCTGGCCTCGGGAGCCGTCTGAGGCACCGGTCCCGGAAGCGCGGCCCCCACAACACCTCGGCATCCGAAACCGGCCATTCACGCGTGACGATCACGCTCCCCCGGGCACAACACCCTCGGGGGGTGGGCGTCATGCCGACGGGGATGTGGTGGTTCATAGGAGCGGCCTGCGGTCAACTGCTGCTCGCCGTCACGTTGTTGCGAACCCGCAGCAAGGAAAGCGAAGGGCCGCGTCCGGACGACGTGCCACCGCCGCAGGCCCTGGCGCTGCTGCGGGGCGGGCGGCGGGCGGCCGTCACCGTGGCGCTGGTGGCGCTGCACCAGCGCGGGGCGGTCGCGGCGGGCCGCAAACATACGATTCGGGCCAACGGCGGCCCCGGCCGCACCCGGGACCCCGTCCAGCTGGGGGTGCACGGGGCGCTCCACCGGGCGTTCGCGTTGCGTGATCTCGCGCTGCGCCCCGAGGCACGGCGGGCGGTGGACGCGCTGCGCCGCGAGCTGCGCGGGGCGGGGCTGCTGCGGCCGCCGGCCCGGTTGTGGGCGGCCAGGACGCTGCTCGGCTGCGTACCGCTGACGGTGGCGGCGGGGGCGTTCGCGACGGGGGCGGCCGGTACGGGTCTGGCCGGGGCGCTCGCGGCCGGGGCCCTGCCCGTCCTGCTCGCGGCGGTGGTGCTGCTGCGGCTGCCGCCGGCGACCCGGGCGGCGCGGCGGCTCCTCGCCGGGCTGCGGGAGCGGTACCCGCTGCCGGCTCATCGGCGTGAGGTGACGGACGGGTGGCTGGTCCAGCTGTACGTGGCGCTGTACGGCGATCCGGCGCTCGCGCTGTTCCTGCCCCACTTCTCGCGGGACGGCGGGCTGCTCGACCGGCCCGGCGAGGTGGACCGGAACCGGCCGCCGCAGGATCGTGGTCCGATTCCGGGCGACGGCGCGGGGTGAGGCCGCGCCATACTGTCGTATGCGCATCAGAGCGGCCGCTCCGGCCGAACTCCCGCTGCTCCAGGACATCGAACGGGCGGCGGGCGAGCCGTTCCGTACTCTCGGCATGGCGGCGATCGCCGACGACGACCCGCTGCCCCTTGACGTTCTGGAGTCCTATCGCCGTGCGGGCCGGGCGTGGGTGGCGGTGGACGCCGCCGACCGCCCGGTCGCGTATCTGCTGACCGACACGGTCGACGGCTCCGCCCACATCGAGCAGGTGTCGGTGCACCCGGACGCCGCCCGCCGGGGTGTCGGCCGGGCCCTGATCGAGCATCTCGCGGCGGCCGCCGGGAAGCAGGGCATGGCGGCGCTGACCCTGACGACGTTCACCGAGGTGCCGTGGAACGCGCCGTACTACGCGCGGCTCGGCTTCCGCCCGCTCACCGAATCCGATCCCGCGCTCACGGAGGGTCTGCGGGCGATCAGCCGTGCGGAGGCCGACCACGGTCTGTCGGTCTGGCCCCGGGTGTGCATGCGCCGGGAGCTGGAGGACGCCGCCCCGCCCGCAGAGTCGGCCTTCCCTCCGGTGTCGAACGCCGGCGTCGAGCCCTGACCGGTGGCTCCCCGCGTTCCGCCGGGGCTCCCGGCCCGGACTTCAGGAACCTCTCGCACCGCCGGCCGCCGGCCGCCACACGCCCCGGAGGCCCTGCACGTCCCGCACGCCCCGCACGCCCCGCGCGGGAGCGGGTGCGCGGGGCGTGCGGCGGCCGACGTGCGGTGCTGCGTGCGGCGGCCGACGTGCGGTGCGGCATGCGGCATGCGGCGTGCGGACCCGCTCGCGTCAGCCCTTGACGCGGACGCGGTCGAGGGGTGTCGGGGAGATCGTCTTGCGGGTCTTCAGGTAGGCCACGAAGCTCTCGTGGTCGGGGCTGTTGCGGACGGGCGCGGTGTAGCCGGCGAAGGCGCCGTACCCGTCGGCTCCGATGACCGTGTAGGCGAGCGCGGCGACCCGGTAGGTACGGGAGGGGTCGAGCGGCCGGCCGTCGATCCTCACGTCCCGGGGGGAGACGCGGTCACCGACGGGCCGGGACGGGTCGTAGCTGTACCTGACGTTGCGGGACACGGCGAGCGGCGCGAACTTCACCGACCCGTCGGGCTGCTTCTGCCACTGCTGTTCGATGATCGCGTCGAGCTGACGGCCCTTCACCCCGACGGTGAGGACCGGATTCCCGTAGCCGTAGGCGTTCCAGGACTCGCCGAACAGGATGCGCCCGTCCGCGTCGGCGGGATTGCTCCCCTTCGCGAACGGCAGGTCGCCCCGGACGGCGTTGCTGCCCTTGGCGGGCCGGGCGGAGATCAGCGCCAGATCGGCCCGCCCCCGGCTGGTGCGGTTGGCGTTCCAGAACTGTGCGTCGGCGTACAGGTCGGCCGCCGTGCTCTCGCCCGCCGCGTTCGGCGCACGGGTGAAGGAGGCGGTCTGCCGGGCGAGCGGTTCGGCGAACCGCCGGGCTCCGCGCGCGACCCAGTAGTCGACGATCTTCTGGACGTCGCGGTCCGGTGCCACGTCGCGCGTCACGGCGTGGTTGACGGACCGGGTGCGGTCCCTGAGGACCTCACCGGTCGCCGGATCGAGGGACAGGTTGATCTCGTTGATCACACCGCCGTGGTGGCCCGCCTCCACGATCGGGCGCGGTACGCCGGCCGGGTCGGGCACCATGCAGTTGAAGCGCCAGTGCCAGTCTCCCGTGACGATCGCGTCGATCTCGGCGGGCACCTTCTTCGCCAGTTCGAAGACCGGGCCGAAGACGGAGTCGCACGCGTCGTAGCCCGCGTCGATGTCGGTCGGCGACCCGCCCTCGTGCACGTTGAGGACGATGGCCTCGACGCCGCGCCGCTTGAGCTCCTTGGTGTAGAGCTCGATGACCCGTGTCTGGTCGAGGGCGCGCAGCCCCGGCTGGAAGGACGTCGAGTTGGTGACGGAACCCTCCACCGTGGTGCTGATGAAGCCGACGGGTACGCGCTTCCCGCCGGCGGTGCGGAACCACTCGACGCGGTACGGGTCCACCACCGGGCGACCGGTCCCCGCGTCGACGATGTTGCCCGACTGGAAGGTGAAGTCGGCGCCGTGGAAGCGCCGTCCGGTGGAGTCCGTGAAGCAGCTGTCCACGTCCACGGTGCCGAAGCACCGCCCCTCCTCCATGTGCTGGACGAGGAACTCGGGTGAGACGTCGAGCTCGTGGTTGCCCAGGGCCGAGAAGCGCACGCCGAGCTTGTTGAGCACCTCGATCGTCGGCTCGTCCTGGAAGGCGTCCACCTCGAAGGGCCAGCCGGCGAAGCTGTCGCCCGTGGCGAAGGTGACCGAGCGGGGATGGTCGCTCCGTAACCGCTTGAGGTGGGTGGCGAGATAGGCGGCGCCGCCGACGGCGACCGAGGTGCCGCGCCCGGTGGGGATGGAGCCCCCCTGCCCGGCGGTGGGCGGCTGCAGATGGCCGTGGAAGTCGGTGATGCTGAGGAGTTGGATGTCGAGGGTGTCGTCTGCGGCTGCCGGCGAGACGGACAGTACGCCGCCGAGGAGGGCGGTGCCCGCGGCGATGACGCCGATCCGGCGAAGGAAGTGTCTCAAGGCGATGACTCCTTCGGAGTGGGACGAGCGAACTCATCCCACTCCCCGTCGGTGTCATGGCCATGAACGTCGTACTGCGCTCCAAGGCATGGGGAATGACCGCTTCAGCGGCTCCCCCGCCACCGGGTGGGCAACAGGAACGCAGGTTGACCTGCGCCCCAACTGCCGTGTTCCCGCAGCCGAAGACGGGCCGCGGCGGAACCGGCGGACCCGTCCGGCCGTACGGCCCCCGGCTCCTACTCCGCGGCGGAGGCCTCCCCGTACAGCCGGCGCAGTTCCACCTTCCGCACCTTGCCGCTCACCGTCATCGGGAACTCGGTGAGGATCTCCACCCGGCGCGGGATCTTGTAGTGGGCGAGCCGGTCGCGGCAGAAGGCGGTGACGTCCTCAAGGGTGGGCGGGTCGGCCGGGTCGCGGGGGATGACGCAGGCGAGGATCTCCTCGCCGTAGCGCTCGTCGGGCACGCCCACGACCTGGACGTCGGCGATCTTCGCGTACCCGTAGAGGAACTCCTCGATCTCGCGCGGGTACACGTTCTCGCCGCCCCGGATGATCATGTCCTTGATGCGGCCGACGATCTGGACGTAGCCGTCGTCGCGGATCACCGCCAGGTCGCCGGTGTGCATCCAGCGGCCGGAGTCGATCGCCTCGGCGGTCTTCTCCGGCTCGTCCCAGTACCCGAGCATGACGCTGTAGCCGCGGGTGCACAGCTCGCCCGCGGTGCCGCGCTCGACGGTGGTGCCCGTCGACGGGTCGACGACCTTCACCTCGACGTGCGGCATGACCCGGCCGACCGTGCCCGTGCGGCGCTCCAGGTCGTCGTCGCGGCGGGTCTGGGTGGAGACCGGTGAGGTCTCCGTCATGCCGTAGCAGATCGACACCTCCGCCATGTTCATCTCGGCGACGACCCGCTTCATCACCTCCACCGGACACGGCGATCCGGCCATGATGCCGGTGCGCAGGCTCGACAGGTCGTAGCCGGCGAAGTCGGGGAGGTTCAGCTCGGCGATGAACATCGTGGGCACCCCGTAGAGCGAGGTGCAGCGCTCCTCCTGTACGGCCCGGAGGGTGGCGGCCGGGTCGAAGGAGGGCGCGGGGATCACCATGCAGGCGCCGTGCGAGGTGGCGGCCAGGTTCCCCATGACCATGCCGAAGCAGTGGTAGAAGGGCACCGGGAGGCAGATGCGGTCCTGCTCGGAGTAGGCGATCATCTCGCCCACGAAGTAGCCGTTGTTGAGGATGTTGTGGTGGGACAGCGTGGCCCCCTTGGGGAAGCCCGTGGTCCCCGAGGTGTACTGGATGTTGACGGGCTCGTCGCAGGAGAGCGGCTCGGGGCGCAGCTCTCCCGGCGTACGGGCGAGGAACGCGTCCCAGCCCGGGTCGCCGAAGTAGACCGCCTCGCGCAACTCCGGGCATTCGGACCGCACCTGCTCGACCATCGCCCGGTAGTCGCTCGTCTTGTGCGCGAGCGAGGCGAAGAGCAGGGCGATCCCGGCCTGGTTGAGGACGTAGGCCAACTCATGGGGCCGGTAGGCGGGGTTGATGGTGACCATGACCGCGCCGATCCGGGCGGTGGCGTACTGCACGAGGACCCACTCGGCGCAGTTGACCGCCCAGATGCCGACCCGGTCGCCCTTCCGCACCCCGCTGCCGAGCAGGGACCCGGCCAGCCGGTCGACGTCTGCGCCGAACCGCGCGTACGTCCAGCGGCGTCCGGTGGGCACGTCGACGAGCGCCTCCCGGTCCGGCCAGGCGGCGACGGCCCGGTCCAGGTTGGCGCCGATGGTGTCGCCGAGGAGCGGGGTCTCCGACACCCCGTGGGCGTAGGAGAGCCCGGTGGGTGCGACGGTTCCGGACGTGGTCATGCGAGGTCCCCTTCCGTGAACTCCCTGCCGCCGCCCTCGGCGGTCAGCCGGCGCAGTTCCACCCGCCGGATCTTTCCGGAGACGGTCTTGGGCAGCTCGGCGAACTCGATGCGCCGGACCCGCTTGTACGGGGCGAGGACCTCGCGCGAGTGGGCGAAGAGGACCTTCGCGGTCTCCGCGTCGGGCTCCCAGCCGGCCGCGAGGACGACGTACGCCTTGGGGACGGCCAGCCGCAGCGGATCCGGGGCGGGGACGACGGCGGCCTCGGCGACGGCCTCGTGCTCGAGCAGCGCGCTCTCCAGCTCGAAGGGGCTGATCTTGTAGTCGGAGGCCTTGAAGACGTCGTCGGCACGACCGATGTAGGTGATGTACCCGTCGGCGTCCCTGGAGCCGATGTCGCCGGTGCGGTAGTAGCCGCCGGCCATCGCCTCCGCCGTACGCTCCGGGTCGCCGTGGTAGCCGGTCATCAGGCCCACCGGGTGGGCGGACAGGTCGAGGCAGATCTCGCCCTCCGCCACGTCCGCCTGCCCGCTCACCGGGTCGACGAGGGTGACCCGGAAGCCGGGGCTCGGGCGCCCCATGGAGCCCTCCTTGAGCTGCTGGCCGGGGCTGTTGGAGACCTGGACGGCGGTCTCGGTCTGGCCGAAGCCGTCCCGGATGGTGACGCCCCAGGCGCGCCGCACGGACTCGATGACCTCGGGGTTCAGCGGTTCGCCGGCGGCGACGACCTCGCGCGGCGGGGTCTTCAGCAGGCTCAGGTCGGACTGGATCAGCATCCGCCACACGGTCGGCGGGGCGCAGAAGCTGGTGACCCCGTTGCGCTCCATCTCGCCCATCAGCCGGGCCGGGTCGAAGCGCGTGTAGTTGTGGATGAAGACGGTCGCCTCGGCGTTCCACGGGGCGAAGAGGTTGGACCAGGCGTGCTTGGCCCAGCCCGGCGAGGAGATGTTGAGGTGCACGTCGCCGGGCTCGAGCCCGATCCAGTACATCGTCGAGAGGTGCCCGACCGGGTACGAGGTGTGGGTGTGCTCGACCAGCTTGGGGCGGGCGGTCGTACCGGAGGTGAAGTACAGCATGAGGGTGTCGTCGGCGAGGGTGACGCCCTCGGGCTCGAACACCGCGGACTCGTGGGCGGCGTGCTCGTACCCCAGCCAGCTCACCCCGTCGCCGCCGACCGCGATCCGCGTGTACTCCCCCGGTACGTCGTCGAACTTCGCGGTGTCCTCGGCGCGCACGACGACGTGCCGGGCGCGGCCCCGGTCGACGCGGTCGCGGAGGTCGGCGGGGCCGAGGAGCGGGGTGGCGGGGATGACGACGGCGCGCAGCTTCATGGCGGCGAGCACGGTCTCCCAGAGCTCGACCTGGTTGCCCAGCATCACGATGATCCGGTCGCCGGCGCGGACGCCCTGGGCCCGCAGCCAGTTCGCGACGCGGTTGGAGCGCGCGGACATCTCGGCGAAGGACACCTTGGTCTCGGAGCCGTCCTCCTCGACGAGGTGGAGCGCGGTCCGGGCATTGCCCTCGGCGATGACGTCGAACCATTCGAGCGCCCAGTTGAACCGGTCGGGCCGGGGCCAGGCGAAACCCTCGTAGGCCGTCTCGTAGTCCTCGCGGTGCTGGAGCAGGAAGTCCCGGGCGGCCCGGAACCTCTCCGTCGCACCGGTCGCGCCCTGTGCCGTCATACGTCCTCCTCGTTGCGGGACCCGTCCCGGACATCGTGTAATCAGTGACCCAGGTCTCACTACCCCCGTTCGGGGGTGAAGGAGTGGTCCCGTGCCCGAGCAGAGGGAGACGACCGAGCTGCGCGCGGCGCTGCTGCGGCTGCGCCGGGGCAGCGGGCTGCCCGTGGTCTTCGGCGGGCTGCTCCAGGACGGGCGGGCGATGCGGATCGGTGAGACCTGCGGGGCGGTGACGCCCGCGCTGCACGGCCTGACGATCTCGACCGGTTCGGGACTCGGCGGCAAGTGCCTGGCCCTGTCGCGGCCGTGCGCGGTCACGGACTACCCCTCGGCCCGGCACATCACCCACGAGTACGACGGCCCGGTCGCGGCGGAGGGGCTGCGCTCGGTGATCGCGGTGCCCGTCGTCGTACGCCGCAAGGTGCGCGGTGTCCTGTACGGGGCACTGCGCGACGCCCTGCCGATCGGCGAGCGGGTCTTCGACGCGGCGGTCGCGGCGGCCCGGGACGTGGAGCAGGCACTGGCGGTACGGGACGAGGTCGGCCGCCTCGACACGCCGCCGGCCCCGGGGCCGTCCTGGGAGGAGGTCCGCCAGGCGTACGGGGAGCTGCGCGAACTGGCCCCGCAGGTCCTGGACCCCGAGCTGCGGGAACGCCTGCTCGCGGTCTGCGGCCGCCTGGAGACGGCCTCGGGGGCACCCCGCGACCTGCCGGGTGTGGCGCTGACCCCCCGGGAGACGGACGTCCTCGCGGCGGTGGCCTCGGGCGCGACGAACGCGACGGCGGCGACCCGCCTCGGCCTGCGCCCTGAGACGGTCAAGGGCTACCTGCGCTCCGCGATGCGCAAACTGGGCGCGCACACCCGCCTGGAGGCGGTGGTGGCGGCACGGAGGGCGGGGGCGCTGCCGTAGGAACGCCGGGAGACGGCCGGGGCCGAGGGCGGGGGCGCTGCCGCAGGAACGCCGGGAGACGGCCGGGGGCCGAGGGCGGGGGCGCTGCCGCAGGAAGCGCCGGGAGACGGCCGTGGGCCGAGGGCGGGCCTGCGGCCGCCGGGGTGTCAGGCGAAGAAGTCCCGGGCCTCCCGCTGGGGCCCGTACAGCAGACAGCCGACGGCCTCGTGCGAGGTCAGGCCCAGGAAGTAGGGCCCGGTGTGGTGCAGGAGGAAGAGGCGTCCGGTGTCGTCGACGAGGACCATCGCCCCGTCGAACGTCTCGTATCCGACGGGGAACAGCCTCCTGCCCAGGTTCCGGGCGAGTTCGGCGACGTCCTCGCCGCTCTCCTCGTAGATCCAGTGCGGGGTGAAGGCGAGGGTGTCCGGTGGGGTTCCGGGAATCGCCAGGCGCAGACCGCCGAACTCCCGGACGAAGTCCCGAGCGGCCCGGAAGGGTTCGACCGGATGCCCCTCCTCGGCGAACCGGTCGACGACCACGGCCAGGAGGCCGGGCAGCCGCGCGCCGATGTCGCGCCCCGGGTACCAGCCGGCCGCGCCGAGGGCGGCGGCGACGGACCGCTCCCGCGCCACTCCCCCGTCACTCCGCATGGACGATCTCGTACGGGATGTCCGACGGCGTCATGAGCCGGAGGGTCCGCTCGGCCTCGGCGGCGAGCGCCGCACGCTGGGAGCGCGTCACGTGCACGAAGGGCTCGACGGTGAGCGTCGTGCGGTCCTTGCCCTCGTCGAGGTGCCAGAGCCCGGCGAGGAAGCCGTCGAGCAGGAAGACGCGGTGGGCCTGGTTGCCCGTCCAGGTGCGGCCCTTGTGCTCGCGGGACACGACACGGCTGCGGTCGGCGTGCGACAGCAGCAGGTTGTCGAACTCGGGGAGGAAGCGGGGCGGGGCCGGGGTGTCCTCGTCGGGGCGGGGCGCGTCGGGCAGGTCGAAGAGTTCGGTGCCGCGCTCGTCCTGGAAGACGAGGAGCCGGGGCCGCAGCCGCTCGAAGGCAGGACCGAGCTTGGTGAGACCGCACCAGGTCTGCATGTCCTTCACGGAGGCGGGCCCGAAGGCGCCGAGGTAGCGGAGCACGGTCTCGTCGAGATCGGCGGCGCCGGCGGCTGGATCGTCGAACCACTGGTCGGTCGTGGTGAGCGCGACCTGGCCGCCGCGCCCCCAGAGACCGCGCGGGGTGACCTGGACCAGGGGAAGGAGGCAGCGGGCGGCGACGGAGAGCGACTGCGGGTCCGCGTCGGGCCACTCGGGGAGCAGCTCCTCGCGCAGCTCCTTGGGGGTGCGGGGCCGCTCGGCGACGAGCGCGCGGGCGAGGGCGGCGAGCCGGTCGAGGTCGACGCCGTCGAGGCCCCCGCGGGAGACGAAGATGGCGAGCTCCCGGTCGATGGCACCGCCCTGCGCGAGCCCTCGCAGGGCGACCGCGTCGCGGGCGGTGTGGGTGTGCACGGTGGAGCGCATGGTGACGATGCGGGCGACGTCACGGGACTCCATGAGCGCGGACAGCTGCTCGGGGCGGAATCCGTCGAGACGGGCGGCGAGCGCGTAGTACGGGGGCTTGGTGTTCTGCGCCTGCAGGCCGAGAAGGTGCTCGACGGCCTCCGTGACGCCCAGGGAGGCGGGGCGGAGGAGCAGCTGGCGGTCGAGGGTGGCACGGTTCAGGGCGCGGGCACCGAGCACGGGGTGGGTCGTCTTGAGGGCCATGACGGGCACGCTACTCGGACTTGCGGACAGATACGGTCCGCAAGGCGGGACCGAGGCCACGGCGAGAGCCGGGACGCCGAACGCAATCATCCGGAACACCGAACGCAATCCCCCACCATTCACCCGAAACCAACCGCATATATCCTTCCCGGAGACTCAGGAGGTGCACGAGATGTCCGACCGTCGCCCACGCCAGGCATGGCGCCGCCCCCAGGCGGAGCCGCCCACGACCGACGCCCCGGAGGCGCCGGAGGAGCGGCGGAGCGTGGTGCAGGCGAGCCTGTACCGGGACGGCCGTCGCGTCTCGTCCCCGGCGACGCTCGCGGAGACCTTCCGACAGCTGCGCGAGCACCCGGACGGCATGGCGTGGATCGGTCTCCAGCGTCCGACCGAGGAGGAACTCCACTCCCTGGCCGCCGAGTTCGATCTGCACGAACTGGCCGTCGAGGACGCGATGGAGGCGCATCAGCGCCCCAAGCTGGAGAGGTACGGCGAGACGCTCTTCGTGGTCCTCCGGGCGGCCCGCTACCTGGACGCGCAGGAGGAGGTCGAGTTCGGCGAGCTCCACATCTTCGTGGGCCCGGACTTCCTGATCACGGTCCGCCACGGCGCCGCACCGGACCTCTCGACGGTACGCCGCCGCATGGAGAAGGACCCGGAGCTGCTCGCCCTGGGCCCGGAGGCGGTCCTGTACGCGATCCTGGACGCGGTGGTCGACGGCTACGCGCCGGTGGTGGCGGGCGTCCAGAACGACATCGACGAGATCGAGACGGAGGTCTTCGGCGGCGACCCGGCGGTCTCCCGCCGCATCTACGAACTCTCCCGGGAGATGGTCGAGTTCCAGCGTGCCACCCGCCCCCTGGTCGGCATGCTGCACGGCCTGATGGCCGGCTTCGCCAAGTACGGCACGGACGAGGAACTCCAGCGCTACCTCCGCGACGTGGCGGACCACGTCACCCACACCAGCGAGCGCGTCGACGGCTTCCGCCAGGCACTCGCGGACATCCTCACGGTCAACGCGACCCTGGTCACCCAGCAACAGAACGCGGAGATGCGGGCGTTGGCGGAGGCGGGCTTCGAACAGAACGAGGAGATCAAGAAGATCTCCTCGTGGGCAGCCATCCTCTTCGCCCCCACGCTGGTCGGCACGATCTACGGCATGAACTTCGACAACATGCCGGAACTGCACTGGGCGGGCGGCTATCCGTTCGCGGTGGTACTGATGGCCGCGGTGTGCACGAGCCTGTACGTGGTCTTCAAGAAGAAGGACTGGCTGTAGGGGAGCCCCAGTACCGCCTGATCAAATTCACGAGCGCAAACGCCTGAGAGAGTGCGTCCCGCACCCTTGGGGAGAATCTGGGGAGAATGCGCGGCGTTGGGGAGTGGACGCCTGCTGCCCCTGCTTGCTGTTCTGCGGCCACCACCGGGCCTTGACGAGCTCCTACCGGCCCGAGCACGTGGAGAGCACGCGCATCGTTGACCCCACCCCCTGACCCGCCGGCAAGGGCGGCGGCTTCCGGGTCCTCTACGACGCCGGCTACGAGATCGATCACATGCGGGAAGAGCTCCGAGCCCGCGCCGCGACGCCGGATGCGGACGCCGCAAAGCCGACCTCCGCCGCATACGCCCACGTCCGACTCCGCCTCCAGCGCGAAGCCATCGACATCCTCAGCACTGCCCTCGACGGCCAGAAGACCACCAAGTCCGAGAGGACTGGCGACGGCGAACCGCCGCCTGCGCCGCCGGTGTCCGCTGACGTTGCCGTCGACTACTGCCGTCAAACACCAGATCAGCCCCGCCAAGCACAGCTCGGCGGGGCTGACCTTTACCACTGCATGGCCCTTCTCATGGCACGGCCACGTCGCATCGGATAACGAGTCCCATGCGGACCATCAGGGGCAACGTTATGTAGAACGATACTCGAGACCCATCAGAAAGAACCGAAGAATCGGTCCCACCAAGTGGGCTCCCCAGAACCATGGAAGCGCAGGAGAGTGGATCCTTCATAGCGACTTGTAAGAAGTTCTTCCGGAATCGCGACGTACCCCGATCCAGCAAGAACTCTCTCTACCGCCTCAAGGTCATCCGCGTCGAGCTCGCCTTCAGCGCGTGCTTCATCCGTGCCCAAGAAAGCACCAGGGTTATCAGCCGCCACCATTGCCAATGGCTTGAACTTGCTCACCAGGACGACGATCCTCGTCCCGCAAACTGTGGCTTCCCCCGGCACTTCGATTCGTCCGTACTGAGCGGAGTCCTGAATGTCTCGGTCGATTTCGCAACGCGTCGAGAAGCGAGAATCAACCTGTATGACCAGACGACTGAATGAAGCTGCAGAATCGACTGAACTGTAGTCAGCCGGCGCTTCTGGCCATTTAGGATCATCCAGACGATGCAACATTCCCATCAGATTCGCATCTCTCTCCATGATCCTCCAATCATCGAAGATGCCAGACCCGGATCGATTGAGCTATCCCCTCACTGCGGGAATGCTGTGAGTACCTTCCCAGTGAGGGGTTCGTAACGCACCAGAATTCTCACATCACCCACGGTCCCGATCACATTCTGAACCGCAGGTTCGCCCTTCCTGGTCTTGAGGGTTCTCTCGGCGTGCACAGAAGATCCCTTGTACCAGGTCCTTTGGCTATTTGGACTCGTCACCACGTCCGCGACAGCATCCAGGATCTGGTCATCAGACCACCCTTCCGGGAAGGCGTCCTTACCCTCCGCCCCCGGGTACCTGTGGCCAGCAAGGATGTGATCCGAGTCCTTGTCACCGATCAGCTGCCGACCGATTCCGCAGTTGCTGTTGTGAACGAGAACCGGCGTCTCGCCCGCCAGCACATAGTACGTATGCAGGTCGTCGACCGTGAGGTTGTACGTCCGGGCGTACTGGGTGAACGGCTTGTTGCCCGTGATGACGACCGTTTCGCCGTCGTCGGTGAGCAGCGTCATTCCCGGCTGGAGGTGACTCGCTTCGATCCACGCCCGCTCGGAAGGGGACCAGAACGGATGCTCGTGTGTGGCGGTCAGTTCTTCGATTCCCTCCTTCGTGGCGATGGAGAGATCGTTGAAGTGCTTGTCGTCCTCGGTCCGGATGAGCCGCGTCACCTTGCGGGGCCCCGACTCCCCGGTCTCCGGGTCGGTCGCCAGGACCTCGTCGCCGACCTTCACGTCCTCGATGGCCTTGGTCGAGCCGTCGGCCATGAGGACCTCGGTCCCCGCGAGGAAGCACTTGGCGCACCCGTTGAGGAGACGCACCAACGCTCCTTCCCCCGCCGCTGCCGCGCCTGCTCCGGAGCGTGCGCCTCCCGTCACCGCCTTCGCTCCGACGCCTCCGAAAGCACGCCCGAGCCCCCAGGTCGCCACGGTGATGGCATCGGAGATCAGCGCTTCGGCGCAGTCGCCCTTACCCCTGAAGCAGTTGATGTGGTACTGGACGCCCCAGGGATCGGGGCCGACGTCGAGAAGACCCACGTCCGCGGCCACGCCGCAGAAGGCCTTGACGTTCGCTCCCGCTCCATCGGAGCGGTAGCACGTCTGCCGTGCCCACTTCCTGGTGAGCTCCTCGTACGTGTCACCCGGCGTTGCGAGCGGCCTCGCCCGCATCTCCTCCTCGGAGGGCAGTGTGATGCCGAAGACGACCGGCTGCTCCGTGCTGGTGGTCGTTCCGCCGCCCGAGGTAGAGCCGGAGCTTCCGTTGGAGCCTGATCCCGTCGCCGGCGGCGGCTCGGATGCCGCCGGGTCGTTCTCCGGCTTGTAGTCACCGTAGGTTCCGTTGCTGCCCGAGCAGTAGTGCACCCCACAGCTTTCAAGGCCCGTCGGATCGCTGGCCGTGGTGGGGTTCTGGTTGGCGTAGCTGTACCCGTTGAGGGACCCGGGCTGATCGAGGCTGAGCAACGGGTCGACGCTGATGAACTGGCCGACAGCGGAGTCGTATTCACGAGCGCCGATGTGCGTGAGGCCCGTGGTCTTGTCGTCCGTCTTGCCGAGGAAGCCCTTGTCATCGGGCCAGGCACTGCCTGCCGGGGTGCCGCGTTCAGCTCCGAAGGGGGTCATGTAGCGCTTGCTGACCGTCTGCGTGGCGTCGGCGGAGATCCCCAGGCTCTGCGTCCCGTGGTGGTCGCCGGCGAGATAGGTCAGCTTCTGCGTACCGTTCTCGTTGGAACGGACGGCGACGGTCAGGCCGCCGGAGGCGTAGTGGCGCTGCGCCCATGTGGTGCCGTCGGCCCGGAGGTGCAGCTCGGTGGCTCCGGCGTACAGGACCCGCTCGCCGCCCTGGGTGGCACGGATCAGCAGGTTGCCTTCGGCGTCGTACAGGTAGTCGGTGTCCTTGCCGGACTCGGTGAGCTTGCTGAGCCTGCCCTCCACGGACCAGATGAGGTCCTGGGTGGCTGTCTTGCCCGGACGCTTGGTGGTGTTGCCCGCGGCGTCGTAGGAGTAGGCGCGTGTCGGTGTGGTGCAGTTGGCCGAGGTGCTGGTGCCCGTGAGGGCATGGGGCTGCGCGGCCTTGTAGCAGTAAGTGGTCTCCGTGTCCCCGGTGGCCTTGTGCACCTTCTCGGTGGCACGCTGGCCGGCCTGGTTGTAGGTGTAGGTCGTCCAGTACGGGGCCGGCCCCGAGAGGCTGGACGCGCTGCGCGCGTCGCCGCACTTCTGGGAGCTGGGGGTCCACGCTTCGGTCAGGCGGTGATGGCCGTCGTAGGCGAAGCACTGGGTCTCGACCGCCGACGTGCCGCCGAGAGCGGTCGGGTCGGTGATCGAGGTGACGTTGCCGGCCTGGTCGTAGGCGTAGTTGAGGTCCTGCAGCATGTACGGGTGGGTCTGGTCCGTGACATTGCTGCGGGTCAGGCGGCCGGTGCCCTCCTCATAGGTGTTCGTGACGTAGTTCTTCTTGTACTCCTCGGTGTTGGCGTTGCCGAGGATGAGCTGTTGTGCCTGGCCGAGGGCGGAGTAGTCGACGCCGAGCAGGTATCCGGTGGAACCGCCGATCGACGTCAGGTTGCCCAGGTTGTCGTACCCGTATCCGATGATCTCGGACTGCAGGCCGCCCAGGGCCGGCTCTTCACTGTTCTGCAGGCTTCCATCGATGTTGTAGTAGGCGGAGTACTGCAGTGTGGTCGGTGCGCCCGCCACGACGAGCGGGTCTTTGGCCGGGAGCTGGAGCGTGCTTCCGACGGCCCGGTCGAGGGTGTCGTAGGCGGTGACGCTCTTGGTGTACGCCTGGCCCGCCTTGCCGCCGACGTAGCGGGTCGAGGAGGTGGGCAGGCCCTTGAGCAGGGTGTCGTACGTGTAGGCGGTCAGCTGGTTGGCATCCGTCTTCGTCCCCGACCAGGTGCCCAACGGGCGGCCGAGCTCGTCGTAGTCGGCCAGGACCACCTTGAGCCGGGAGTCGGTGGACTTGATGACCTGGTCGAGCGCGTTGTAGGCGGTGCTCGAATCGCCCTTGTCCGGGTCCTTCGAGCTCGTCTGCCGGCCGAACAGGTCGTAGCCGTAGGACCACCGGGCGCCGTCCGGTCCCGTGACCGACGTCTGCTTGCCGTCCAGCGCCAGGGCGAACTTCGTGGACAGGTACGAAGCACCGAGACCGGAGCCGAATCCCGCGTCGGCTGGATCGGTCCCCGCGTACTCACGGGTCTCCACCGTCTGTCCCCGGGCGTCGGTGATGACGCGTGACGCCGATCCTCCCTGGAGGGCGGTGGTGGCGGTGGAATCACCGGTGAAGGTCGTCGACGTGGACCACTTCTTCACGCCGAACACGTACAGCGTGTTGGTCGTCGCGCGTCCGGCGCCGTCGAAGCGCACCTCGGTCTGGGTCGGGGCCTCTCCGTACTCCGCCCGCGCATACGAGCCGTTCGGTGCGGTGGTGTTGTCGAAGATGTCGGTGTAGGTCTCGTAGGACAGGCCGCGCGAGTCGTAGCGGGTGTCCGTCAGCAGCCTTCCGCCGTGCGGTGTCGGCGACTGGGACTGCAGCGGACGCAGCAGGGAGTCGACGATCGCGTACGTGGTCTGGTAGGTGGCTCCGTCCCTCTTCAGCCTCGACGTCGACACCCAGGACTGCTTGGTCCTGCTGAGGTTGTAGGCGAAGGTGCTGTTCGGGCTGTAGCCGCCGGCCCGGTTGCGGTTGGGCAGCCACACGTCGGTGAGGCGGCCCAGGGCGTCGTAGGCCAGCTCGGTCTTCTTCTGGTTCGCGTCGAAGGTGCGCTCGCGCTGCCCCCTGCGCGGGTCGATGAAGGTGGCGGACTTGAAGCCCTTGGGGTCGGTGACGATGGTCTTGGTCAGCGGGCCGGCCGTGGCCGGGGTGTAGACCGTGCTGCTCGTCTTGCCGTCGGCGTTGGTCACGCTGAGGGCGCGCCCCAGCCCGTCGTGGGTGGTGGTGGTCGTCCGCTGCCAGGTCACCGCACCGTTCGCGCCGTATCCCTGCGCACGGCCCGCCCAGGTCGCCAGCCCCTTCGTCGGCTTCATCGTCGCCGACCAGGTGGTGGCGCCGTCGTAGGCGACGGCGGTGTCGGAGAGCACGTCTCCTCGGCTGGTCGAGTCCGCAGGCAGGGCGAGGCCGCTGTCGGCGACGGCGCACGCCCGGGCGACAGCGCGGGTCCGCGAGGCGAAGGCCGTCAGTCCGGCGGCCGCGTCACGGGCGTACCAGGTGACCTTGCAGGTCTCGTCGCCCGTCTTGGCGTCGTCGCCGCGGTCCTCCGTGACGGACGGCATGCCGTAGTCGTCGTAGGTGGTGCTGACCGTCTGCGCCCGCCATGTCTGGGGGACCGTCAGGTACGTGTGGCTCGTGGTCGCCTTGGTGCGCACGAAGCGCGCGACATGGTCGCCCGCGCCGGGGACACCGGTCTGGCGGGCGGTCTCCTTCGACCACGGCTCGCTGCTCGACGCGCTGATGGCGGTGGCGCCGTCGTAGGTGACCTGCTCCCGGAGCTGCCCGGCGTACGGGCCGGCGTCCTTGATCGTCGTGAGACCGAGGGCCGGGGTGGCCAGTGGCACGACGTCGACGCTCCGGGTCGTGCCGTCCTTCTTCTTGTCGCCATCCATGCCCTGCATGTAGAGGGACACGGTCTTGGAGCGGGTCGTCTGGAGCGCGCCGGAGTAGACGGTGACCTGACGGTAGCCGCGCCAGTTGGACCAGGTCCGTTCGTCCGCCGGCGTGAACGGCTCGTCACTGTGGTGCCACGCCGCGCCCGCGTACTCGTAGGAGCGTTCGACGGCTTCGTTCTGCCCCGCGGGGTCGGAGACGGTGACGGCCAGGACGCGGTACTTGTGGAACCAGTCCACCGACGCGTTCTCGGCGCCGTTGATGTTCCAGTACTGCGGGTAGCAGTTGCGGGTGTTGGTGTCCTCGGCCGCGTTCAGGACCTCGCTGCGCACGCACTCCGGCGAGGAGAGCGTGACCGTGGTGATCGCCCCGGTCTCGGAGGTGATGGTCGAGATGCGGGGCCGGGTCAGGGGCAGGATGTCCTCGGTCGCGTCCACGCGGTTGGGCCGCATCTGGTACGTGAACGAGATCGGGTCCAGTTCGACGGCGGTCGTTCCGGCCTGGCCGGTCCGCTTGATCGACTGCAGGGTCAGGACGTGGTCGCTGGTGTCCCCGATGTCGCCGGCGTCCAGGTACTTCTGGGTGAACGCCCAGGTGTCCACCGGCACGAAGGTGCCGGCCGTGGCCGACCACGAGTGGGTGTTGACGGCGGTGAGGCGCTTGCGGGAGAAGAAGGACGGCGACGAGGCGAGGCAGTCGTCGTCGCCGTCGGTGCACAGGGCGTCGAAGGGGACGTCCGGCCAGTTGTCCGAGGTCGCTTCCGTCAGGGAGCCGCAGTCGGAGGCGGTGCAGCGCTCGGCGTACCCGAAGGTCACCTTGGCGTCGGCGTCGTCCGTGAAGAGCGCACCCTTCCGCAGACCGTACGTGGCCTCCTTCAGGTAGCCGCCGCGGGTGTACGAGGCGTCGGCCTTGGTGGCCTTGTTCTTCTTGTAGAAGTTCTCTTCCTTGGCGTACCAGTACGTGGAGGCGTTGCCGTGGACGTCCTCGACGTAGTCGAGGTTCCACCGCCACGCCTGCTGCAGCGAGCGTCCCGCGAACGTGCTGCCCGCCGAGTATCCGGGCTCACCGGAGTCGTCGCCGAAGACCGGCACGGTCCAGACGGAGTTCGTCCGCTGGGTGGTCGCGGTGTCGAGCTTGTCCAGGCCGAAGACGTACCGGGTGCCGGCGCCCGTGGTGACGGTCCAGTACTCGCCGTCGTCGTCCGTGTTCACCGCGCCGGTCGACCGGGTCACCGTCGAGGCGTCGTCGTTCTCGAGGCGCCAGGTCCCCGTGGCGGTGTCCTTCACCAGGCGGGACGCCTTGCCGTTGAGGACCAGACGGGCGTTGTCGTACTTCCAGCACAGGTCGAAGACGTCCGCCTGGCCGTCGTCGTCGCACGAGCCGTAGCTGCGCTCGATGTAGGACTCGGTCAGGGAGAAGCCCTCACCGACCGAGGTTCCCTGGTTGTTCGACGTCGCCGTCCGGCCGTCGATGCTTCCCGAGTCGTACGAGAGGCCGAGCGAGGGCGTCGGACCGGCGGCGGCGGGCGGGAGCGAGAAGCCGTACGTCCAGCTGAAGGATCCGGAGCTGCTTCCGGCCTGCCAGGAGGAGGACTCCGCCAGCTCGGTCGCCGCGTAGCTGCCACCGCCGGACGGCGACTGACCCGCGCCCGAGGTGGCGGCGGTGACCGCGAGGACCGTCGCTCCGGAGGACGCCGCCTCCAGCTGCGTCGTGACGCCACTCGTGCTCGCGGGCAGCATCACCTGGGCCGAGACGGACTGGTCCCGCACGTCGTTCGTCGACTTGAGCGGTGTCTGCTTGCGGCACTCCGCCTTCTCCGGCGTCGTCAGCACGCAGGCGGGCAACTGCACCAGCCGCAGTCGCTGGGCCCAGCCGCCGCCCACCTTCGAGGCGAAGCCGGAGTAGTCCACACTGATGCCGGCCGGGCCGGCGGTGTCCGCGTCGGCGGTCAGCAGGACACCGGTGATGCCGGCCCTGCCGGCCGCCTCCTGGTCCAGCACGGTGATGCGTGCTTCGGGGGCGTTCGCACCGGTGCTCTTCCCCGCCCTGGACTCCACGGTCACCGGGACGCCGCCGGGTGCGGCCCCGGCGGCCTTGCCGCGGGCCAGCGTGACGGTCGCCGCACCGCGCCGGGGCCACGTTCCCGTCTGCTCCGCGACTGCCCGCCGGGCCTGCTCGGCGTTGGTCCTCCGGTCCTGGGCGACCTTGTCCCTGGCCTTCCGGGCTCCTGGTGTGTCGACCGTCCGGACCTTGCTCACCCGCTGATCGGGCAGCTTCGAGCGCCCCAGTCCCCCGCCGGTTCCCGCGGCCTGCGCCACGGGCACCAGGCCGAGGGATGCCACGAGTGCCAGAGCGAGCGAGTGGACGACGAGCCGTCTCCGGCTCCCCCCGCCGTCTTGCCTGCCTGTCGTGCCTGTCCCGAACTCCATCTGTTCCGTCCCCACCCCTTTGGAAGTGATACGTCGGTCATCGCGGCGGCCGGACGCGGCCGCCGCGCGGGCGGCGGCGGGAAACCCCCCCCCCCCCCCCCCCCGGGGGGAGGCCCCCCCCGGGTTGTGG
>NZ_JBHTSA010000106.1:0-27532 GCF_042795405.1 Streptomyces sp. NPDC056480
CCCGCGAAACCCGGCGCTTCCTGCACCGCCGACAACGGCAACCCCACATCGTGACCGGCTACTTCCACGGCCGACACGTTCGCTACACGATCCAGTAGGAAACCCATCAGTTTCGGCTCAATATCCGCCGGAGTTCAAGGCGGATGCGGTCGCGCTGTACGAGTCGCGGCCCGGAGCGGCGATCCGGCAGATCGCCGCCGATCTGGGGATCAATCCCGAGACGCTGCGGAACTGGATCCGGGCGGCCGGCGCGAGCCGGCCCCGGGGCCGGGGTGAGGCGACGCCGGCGCCGCGGTC
The DNA here is from genome assembly GCF_042795405.1 of Streptomyces sp. NPDC056480. Lineage (NCBI taxonomy): Bacteria > Bacillati > Actinomycetota > Actinomycetes > Kitasatosporales > Streptomycetaceae > Streptomyces > Streptomyces sp. NPDC056480. The sequence goes on from NZ_JBHTSA010000106.1 coordinate 298, forward strand.
CCCGCTCGGGGCCGAGCTTGCTGCCGCACGCAAGCGGATCCGTGAGCTGGAGGAGGAGCGCGGGATTCTGCGGCGGGCCGCGAAGTATTTCGCCGGGGAGACGCGCTGGTGAACCGCTGCCAGTTCGTCGAGGACCACCAGCGCCGATACGGCGTCAAGCGGTTGTGCCGGATCCTGGGGATCTCTCGCTCGAGCTGCTGCTACTGGCGGGCCTCCGCTCCTGCCAGGGCTGCCCGGCAGGCAGCGGACGCGGCACTCGCCGTGCGTATTCGCCAGGTCCACCAGGATTCCGACGGGACTTACGGTGTTCCCAGGATCACTGCCGAGTTGCGCAACGGCAGCCAGACGCCGGTGAATCACAAGCGCGTCGCGCGCCTGATGCGGTCCACCGGCCTGGCAGGCCTGAGACTGCGACGCCGACACCGCACCACGGTCCCGGACCCGGCCGCCGTGAAGGTTCCGGACCTGGTCGGCCGGGACTTCAGCGCCGACATGGTGAACAGCAAGTACGTCGGTGACATCACCTATCTCCCCCTGGAGGGCGGGAAGTTCTTGTATCTGGCGACCGTGATCGACCTCGCCTCGTGTCGTTGCTCCCGTAAGAATGACCCCCAGGTGCTCCTTTGGTTCTAACGCTTGTCGCAACACTCCTTGATCATGATGGGTGTGTTGATGGCGAGGGTGGGTCGTAAGCGCAGGCTCGAGGTTGAGGCGGAGTACTGGCGCCTTCTGCAGTCCGGGGTGGGCACGGCCGAGGCCTGTAGGCAGCTCGGGATCGGGCGGAAGACCGGCTAGCGGTGGAGGTCAGAGAACGGCGGTCTGCCGCCAGAACGCGTGTCCGAGACCGTGCACTCGGGCCGCTACCTGTCGCTGCTGGAGCGCAAGCGCATCGCCGCCCTGCGCGAACACGGTCTGGGCATACGGGAGATCGCCGGACGGCTCGACCGCTCACCTTCGACCATCAGCCGCGAACTGCGCCGCAACATGCCCGAACACGACCAAGGTCTCTACGACGCCGACCTCGCCCACCACCGCTCCAGACAGCGGGCCGAACGGCCGCGAAGACCGAAGCTGCGACTCGACGCCGAGCTCCGCGCCGAGGTCCAGGCCAGGCTCGACCTCGAGTGGAGCCCCGAGCAGATCGCCGCCCACCTGCGCGCTCTGTGGCCTGACCGGCCCGATCGGCACCTGTGCCACGAGACCATCTACCGTGCCCTCTATCAGGGCGCGAAAGGCGTCCTGAGCAGGACACTCACCAAGAAGCTCCGCACCGGCCGGCCTCTGCGCAAGCAGCGCCGCAAGGCCGGCCAACGCGCTCCGCGGTTCGCCGTGCCGGCGACACTCATCGACGAGCGGCCTTTTGTCGTCGAGCTCCGCGAACGCGCCGGCGACTGGGAAGGCGACCTGATCACCGGGCGGAGGAAACGTACCGCCATCGCCACGCTCGTGGACCGCCGCACCCGCTTCGTCCGTCTCGTCGCCCTGCCCGACGGCCACGGCGCGGACCAGGTCCACGCGCGCCTCACCGAGGCGCTGAGGGACGTCCCCGACACCGCACGGATGACACTGACCTGGGACCAGGGCGCCGAGATGGCCTGCCATGACCGCCTCGCCCCGCTGTTCCGCGACGGTGTCTACGTCGCCCACCGCGGCAGCCCCTGGCAACGCGGCACCAACGAGAACACGAACGGCCTGCTCCGCCAGTACCTGCCGAAGGGCAGCGACCTCTCCATTCACACCGCCGACGAACTCCGGGCGATCGAGGCCCGCCTCAACAACCGCCCCCGCAAGACCTTGGGATGGCGGACCCCCGCCGAGCTATTCGCAGGCGCTCTGACAGCATGAGACCTGCAACGTTGCGACGATCATGCGAATCCACCGTTGAGTCCAAGCAATATTCGAGTCGGGCATTCGCCGAAGCCTGCAGGTCAGCAGGGGTGATCCAGAGCATGGGCGCGATCGGGTCCAGCGCCGACAACGCACTTGCCGAGTCCTTCAACGCAACCTTCAAACGCGAAACACTCCAAAGCCGCAAATGCTGGTCCAGCGAGCGCGAGGCCCGCCTCGACGCCTTCCGATGGCTCCACCGCTACAACACCCGACGACGTCACTCCCGCCTCGGACACCGCAGCCCGATCGCCTACGAAACAGCCACCGCAGCAACATCAACTACGCTGGCCAAAGCCGCATAACCCGTGTCCAGGATTCGGGGTCAAGGCCCGCCCGTACCTCGCCTCCGTCGCCCTTGGCTCACTTCACGCTCAACCATCAGTCCATTCCTGCCGAGGATCGCCCGCTCCAGCAGATGGTTGGGGAGAGCACCCATCAGAATCAGACTTCGCCGTCACGTTGAGCAGGTTGCCGACCTGCACAGACATGAGGAGTCATGGCGCTGCTCTTGCGTTCGGCACTGGTTGTCGGCACCCTGTGAAACCGGTAGCTGACGAAGGGTCAGATGTATGTGTCTCACCCAGTACTCAGTCGGCTACTACCCCATCGCGTACCACCCATGAGGAGGATCTCTCTGATGGCAGTGATGCGTACCACCAAGGTCAGTGTCTGCGCGGCAGCCGCAGGCATGGCCACTGTCCTCTCGCTCGGCGCAGGACCGGCGCAGGCTTCGGCTACTGCCGATCAGACTGTACGTACCATCGCAAACGCCGATCATCCCGGGGTGATCAAGGACAGCTACATCGTCACCCTGAAATCCGGCATCGTCAGCTCCCGTTCCTCCGAGGCCAGGGCACTCGCCGCGCGCTTCAGTGCACGCATTGTCAGGACGTACAGCTCTGCACTCAACGGCTTTTCCGTGAAAGCCACGGAGCAGCAGGCCAGACGCCTCGCCCAGCATCCTGCGGTGGAGTCGGTTGTCCAGGATGAAGTCGTTTCGGTGTCCGCCGCCCAGCCAAACCCGCCGTCGTGGGGGCTGGACCGGCTTGACCAGCGGTCCTTGCCGCTGGACAGCCGTTTCGCATACCCCGATTCGGCTGGAACGGGAGTCACCGCCTACATCATCGATACAGGCGTGCGAATCACCCACCAGGACTTTGGTGGGCGCGCTACGTACGGGTATGACTTCGTTGACGGTGATGCTGTCGCCAGCGATGGCAACGGGCATGGAACACACGTTGCCGCCAACGTGGCCGGGACCGCATACGGCGTTGCCAAGAACGCCAAGATCGTAGCTGTCAGGGTGCTCAACAACGGCGGATCTGGGACTCTTACGGGGGTGATCGGCGGCATTGACTGGGTGACACAGAACGCTGTCAAGCCCGCTGTTGCCAACATGAGTCTGGGAGGTGGTGTCAATGAGGTGCTTGACACCGCAGTGAGGAACTCCATTGCCTCCGGGGTAACTTATGCGGTCGCCGCCGGCAACTCCAATGCCAACGCGGCCGGGTTCTCCCCGGCACGTGTGGCTGAAGCGATCACCGTAGGCGCCACGGCCGTCAACGACACACGATCGACCTTCTCCAATTACGGAACCTTGCTGGACGTCTTCGCGCCAGGCACTTCCATCACTTCCGCCTGGAACACCGGCGACAGCGCCACGAACACCATTTCTGGTACGTCAATGGCGGCTCCGCACGTCGCAGGTGCCGCTGCCCTCTACTTGGCCGATCACCCGGCAGCCTCGCCCGCCGAGGTCTCCGCGGCACTAACCACAGCCGCTACCGCAGGAGTCGTCGGCAACCCTGGCACGGGATCTCCGAACCGGCTCCTCCATGTCGGGATGCCTCCCGCTCCCCCGTCGCGCTTCGAGAACGCTGCCGACTTCCCAATCCGCGACTTCAGAGTGACGCAGTCTCCGATCACCGTAAGCGGCCTGGCCGGCAACGCGCCTTCCAACTTGCGTGTCTCGGTGGACATCAAGCACACGTGGATCGGAGATCTCCGGGTCGATCTGGTGGCCCCGGACGGTTCGAGCTACATACTCAAGGCAAGTGGCACTGGTGGCAGTGATGACAACGTCATCGCCACCTACACCGTCAACGCCTCTTCCGAGGTAGCGAACGGTGTCTGGAAGCTCCGCGTCAAGGACAACGCCTTCAGTGACACCGGGAAGATCGATTCCTGGTCTCTGCAGTTCTGACGAACCATCACAAGCGTTGCCGCCTCCGGCGAATCGTGCCGATTCGCCGGAGGCGCAGTGCTGCGCGCCTTCGGTGCTAGGCGCCGGACATCCCTGATCACGAGTCGAGGCTTAGCCGATGGATCTGGCTTCCGGGGCTCACTGCTGCACCCGTCGCGGATTCGCTGCGTCCGCAGCGTGTATGGCAAATGATGCCCTGCTGAAAGGCTGTTGAGGAGAAGTTACTCACGCGTTCGAGGCCTCCTGCAATCAGGGTGTGGCCACAAACCACCCTTGGAGCAGAGGTTTATCGTGACTATACGGCAAGTGCATCAACGCCTCATACGTGGCAGTCTTATCGCAGGAACCGTCATCGCGCTGACAGCCTTGGGTGTATACCCAGCAGGCGCGGAGGCCCCTGCTGCCGCGCCCAGCGAATCGGCGACGGGCCCAAGTATCACTGGCAGGAGCGGGGTTCAGGAGTTCATCGTAGGGTACTTGCAGGACGCGGAGGGTGCCGTATCGGACCAGGCTGCACGAGACTCAACGGCGGCCTCCTTCAAGCGGGCGGGCCGGGCAGTGTCGTTCGTCCGGCGTCTGGGCACCAAGGCAGCCGTCTTGCGAGCGAGCTCCTCCTTGAACTCGTCGCAGACGGACAAGCTACTCGCCGACCTCCGGTCCCGTCCGGGCATAGCCTATGTCGAACCGAACCGACGATTGCGTCCCACAATGTCGCCAGATGACACCCGCTGGAGCGAGCAGTGGGATCTGACGGACGTGACTGCGGGCATGTCTCTCTCCGGTGCTTGGGACGTGGCCACAGGCGCTGGCGTGACCGTGGCCGTCGTCGACACGGGGATCACGGATCATGCTGACCTCGCAGCCAACGTCATTCCTGGCTACGATTTCATTTCTGATGCTAGCGACGCCCGGGACGGAAACGGGCGTGACGCGAATGCTCGCGACGAGGGCGACTGGACAACTGTGACCGGTGAGTGCTCAGGTGACTCGGATGAGGCACCAGACACGTCGTCGTGGCACGGAACCCATGTCGCGGGAACGATCGCTGCAGCTGCCGGCAACGCTCAAGGCATCGCTGGTGTGGCGTTCAATGCCAAGGTCCAGCCTGTCAGGGTGCTGGGTCGCTGTGGCGGCACCACCGCCGATATCGCTGATGGCATAGTGTGGGCTTCCGGTGGGTTCGTCTGGGGCGCTCCAGTCAATCCGACACCCGCGAAGGTCATCAACATGAGTCTCGGTGGCTACGGTTCGTGCTCTACGACCTTTCAGAATGCCATCAACTCGGCCGTCAGCCGTGGTACAACGGTTGTGGTAGCCGCAGGGAATGAAGCGGCCGATGCGCGCAACTCTGAGCCTGCAAACTGTGACAACGTGATCGCTGTCGCAGCCTCTGATCCCGATGGCAATCTAGCTGACTACTCCAACTATGGCGCGGCAGTGGATGTGACGGCACCGGGTGGGGAGACTCATCCATCGCGCAGTGGCGGGATTCTGTCCACGTTGAACGCTGGAACGACACGGCCGGCCGGGGGAACCTACGAGTTCTATCAAGGCACCAGCATGGCCACTCCGCACGTCGCTGGACTAGCTGCATTGATCCTGTCCAGGAAGCAGCTCGCTCCAGCCACAGTTGAGTCCGTCATCAAAGCCAACGCCCGCCGTCTCCCGGGGATCTGCTCCGGGGGCTGCGGCACAGGCTTGATTGACGCGGCGGTGACCCTCAGGGCCGTCACCGAGGGGAAGATCTTCGAGAGCACGAGCAACGTAGACATACCCAGCCACGGCCCCAGTGTTGATTCGCCAATTCCTGTGACCGGAGTTGGCGGGAATGCTCCCTCGTCGCTCCGAGTCGGCGTGGACATCAAGCACAGCTACCGCGGCGACCTCGCCATCAGTCTTGTATCACCGGACGGCACCGTGTATCCGCTCAAGCAGTCCGCCTCATGGGACTCGTCCGACGACGTCAATGCGATCTATGTCGTTGACGCCTCCCCCGAGACTGCGAACGGGATCTGGCGTCTGCGGGTGCGTGACGTGGCCTACTTTGACAAGGGGTTCATTGATGCCTGGTCGCTGACGTTCTAGGGTCGGTATGAGTCGTGATCAGCTGCTGGGTTCTGCGCATCATGAAGGTGGGGCCCGGCAGGAATCTGGCCGCCGTGGCGCGTCAGCAACTCAGCGATGCTTAATAGCGGTTCATCGATCCCCGCATGCCGGTTGGCGGGCTGACGCCGTATCCCGCGACTGACGGGAGCAGTGTGAAGGGAGGGTCGGCGGTTCCGCTCGAGCGGGCAGTGGCGGGAGACGCCTTCCGATTTCGGTTTCTGGGCCACTGCCTACCGTTGTTTCTGTGTCCGGCAGGGCGCCGACAGCTTCACTGCCCGGCTGAAAGGCCTGATTGCTGAGATCTCTGTTCGCCTGGTCCCGGCGCGGCCAGCAGCAAGGTCCACCTTGCTGCTGGCCGCAAAGTCCGCTCGCATCGTGACAAGCTGGCGCCGGTTGGCCTGCGCTTCGGGCTCCAGAGGGTGCAAATAGTGGGGGTTCCTGCCCGTGAGTGAGGGAAGCGGGCAGGATGACCGATACAGGGCACCAGGTGTCCGCGACGGTCAGACCGTGCCCCCCGGCAGCGGCCACCCCAGCGCCACTGAGATTCCCCCATCTGCGCGTCTCAGCGGCAAGCTCATTGGATCACGTCACCCACAAATGCAGGCGGAGTACTGTCTGCTCAATCGGTCCCCTCCGATGGCCGGCGAAGTCTCTCCGCACCACGCTCTGCCAACAGTCCCGCCTCGGGGACGCGCCGCAGCCCTGTCGCAGGTCGAGGAACTGCTAAGGGAAGCTCTGGTGTTGCCTGGGGTAAGGCGTCAGTACTCTGTTGACGCCCAATGGGCTGCCTGTCCCCCAGCCCGGCCACGCACAAGCTGTGCGCAGAGTGCGCATCAGAGCGGCGGGACGGACTGCGCCGGCGATACCCAACGCCGACGCAGGCATCGGTCTACGGGCCCTACAAGGTTAGACGTGCCGTTGGGTGATGAGGGCAGGCGGCAGGGCCGGGTAGGGCTTCGTGGATGCCGTCGCGTCGTTTCCAGCGGACTCACAGGCGACGGAAGCCGTGGAGCCAGGCAATATGGTGCGTTCGCCGACCCAGCTGTGGACTCCTGGGCCGGAATCGTGCGGGACTCTGCGGCTGGTGTCGGCGTACACGTGAACGTGGCTCTGGCAAGAATTTCGTAGCCGGAGATCATCTCGGTGACATGGCCAGCCGGTCCGCGTAGCGGCGGCGGAGGTAGGCGATCAGAACGACGCGATGGCGGAGGAGCGGGACGCCGGCGCGTCCGGCCATCAGGCGTTTCTGCAGTTTGACGTCGGTGATGCGGCCTTCGTTGACGCCGGAGTTGTAAGGGGTGGTGATTCCTTGGGCGACGGCATGCCGGTCTTCGCGCAGAGCTCCGGCGAGGCCGACGAGTGGGGCCAGACCGCTGTTCGCGAGGTCGTTCAGCCAGCCTGAGAGAGGTTTCGCGTCGCGATTGTCGAGCATGGCGGCGAACCGGCGACCAGGTCGTGGGTGACTCTGAGTTCAGGGCAGTGGCCGAGGAGTCGGGGCAGCCGGTCGTTGATGTGAAGGTTGCGACGGTGGGGGTGGGTGGTGATCCAGCGTGCGGCTTCGCGTGGCGAGGGCGGGCGTTCGCGTGGTTCGTCCAGGGGCAGGCCCCGTCTGAGGGGTGCGATGGCCGTCTTCACGCGCTGGTAGTGGCCGGGGTAGCCCTTGGTCTGAAGTTCTTCGTGCAAGATCTTTGCGCTGTGCTGTCCCTCGTCCCAGCGTTGCTGCAGGTAGTCGAGGTAGGGGTCCAGGGCGGAAGGCTTGCGGGGCGGGCGGCGCATCACCTCCTGCCAGGTCCGAGCCCGGGCGTATTTGCCGACCGTGCGGCGGTCCAGGCCGAGTTCGCGGGCCACGGAACTGCGGCTCCGGCCGGTGCTGGTCAGCGCCTGCACTGCTTCGAACAGCCTGCGGGCGTGACGCGCGGCCCTGGTGTCCTCCGCGGTGTTCCCGGCGGTCTCCTCGGCTGGTGCGGGATCGCTCTCGCTGGCCGCGGACAGTGCGGCCGGCAGGCAGCCGCGGTGAGCGGAGGCGATGTCCTGGACACGACGCTTCCAGAGGTGAAAGCGGTCGCTGACCTGCACCGTGTCGGGGGCGCCGCCTGCGATGCCCTGCCGGTAGGTGAGGGAGCCGTCGCGGCAGGCGACCTCGACACCGGGGTGCTCGCGGAGCCAGCGGCTGAGCTGTTCGTCGTCGCGTCCTTCCCAGAGCGTGAGCGGGAGGCGGGTGGTGGCGTCGACCAGGAGGGTGCCGTAGGTGTCGCCCTAAGCGGCTTTGGTGAAGTCGGCTGCTGATCCTTTGATGCGTGCGCGTTGACGGTTCAGTGCCTGGTCGACGGCGATGGCGACCGCCTCGGCGGTGGTATGGACGCGCTCGGGGTAGTCCTCATACTTCGCCGAGCGCCATACCCGCTCGATGTCGTTGAGCTCGGGACTTCGGGGCGGGAGATAGAAAAGGTCGACGCCGATTGCGGCCAGTTCCTCACGGCGGCCCTTGAAGGCGCGGGCGACGTGCGCGGAGGCGTTGTCCAGGACAACCGTGCAGGGCCGGATACGCGTGAAACCGCCGGGTGGCCGGGCCAGCGCGGCCCCGCCGCCAGGAAAACCGGCCAGCCGTGCGCACACGAACTCCAGCAGCATGGCCGCATCGACCTTGCCGCAGGTCTTCTCCCATACAAGGTCGGCATGCGCCCCTACCGCCAGGGCCCCCAGCACGTTCACGCGTCGGCCTTTCTTGTCCTCGCGTGACACAACAGCCCGCTGCCCTGCCCGTGACCAGGTGTATCCGGTGGGCATGGTCGGGGCGAACCCGCTCTCGCCGAGGAAGTACAGGTCCCTCACGCCCGCGTGTGCGCCCAGCCGTAAATCCTCCAGCTCGGCCCGCGCGGCCGGCTGGAGGACGGGGTCGGCCTTGTGCCGCAGCGTGTCCCGAGTGCGTTTCCACCGGAACCCGTCCCGGCGGAGCAACTCGGTCAGCCAGGCAGCCGAAACCCGAACCCCGCGCTCCGTGGCCAGCCAGTCGCACAAGGCCGCAGCGGTCCAGGTCCGCCCCTGCCGGGCCGACTCGTCCAGCAGCACGGCCACGGCCTCACGGGCCTCGGGCGTGACCGAGGCCGGGCGGCCCGGGCGCGGGGCGTCCACGAGCGCGGCGAACCCACCGGCCGTGAAACGGCGGACCGCACCCCGGACAGTGACCGCATTGCATTCGAGCAGGTCAGTCACCACCGGCACGGTCAGACCCCGCCCCATCAGCCGTATGCACTCCAGACGCAGCCTGGTGCCCGGTGCGAGATCACGTGCCCGCAGCCGCTCACGCACCTCGCGTTCCTGGTCCGCCGTCAACTCCACACAAAGGATCTTCGGCATGGGCAACCCCTACCCGCCCTGCCTCATGCCCTGCCACTGAACGCAGTGACCGCCGCGGAATCCAGCGGTGTCCGAGGCACGGTCGCGCCGGTGCTGCGGGTTAGCGTCATGCACACAGTGGCCTGGCCCCCTCGGACTCAGGCCCGTGCCGGCTGTGCGCTGACGGCGGCCGTGCCTCATACCCGTCCCCCCGAGGCAGGGCCAGGGGGAGGGACGCTACGAAGCGTTACCCGGTGCGCTCACGGCTTCCAGCAGCGCGGTGACGGTGTCGTTGTACGGGGTGGGGATGCCGAGGCGGGCGCCCGCGCGCACCACCGCGCCGTTGCGGGCGTCGTATTCCAGCTCACGGCCTGCCAGGCGGTCCCACAGCATGCTGCTGCCGGACTCGGGCGGCATCGCTCGCAACCGGGCGATGACCTGGTCGGCCAGGTCATCGGGAAGGCGCGCGCCTGAGGCGGCGGCGACCTGCCGCGCCTCCTCCACCAGCGCCCGTCCCAACTGGGCGATGCGCGGATTGGCGAAGACCGGCATCCGTTGCATCGTCAGCGCGGTAACGGCGCCGTTCGCCGTGTTCAGGCACAGTTTCGTCCATGCAGCGGTGACGAAGTCGGCGGTTGGCGTGACCTCGATACCGCTGCCCTGACACAGGGCCGCGAAGTCGGCGCCGCCATCGCCCTCGGGCACGGTGAGCCGTGGCCGGTCGAACAGCCGGATCTGGCCGCGGCGCTGCGACTCGGCAGAGATCTCCACCACGGCCGGAAGGACGCGGGCGGCGCCGACCAGCGGCGCGACGCGCTCACGGTGCTCCACGCCGTTCTGCAGCACCACGACTCGGGTGCCCGCGCCGCACAATCGGCTGAGCCACGGTCCCGCTGCGGCCGTCTGGTAAGCCTTGGTCGCCAGCACCACCCACTCCACTGCCGACACCTCGGCGGGGTCGGTGACCTCAGGAACAGACGCCTCCAGAGCCGATCCGTCGGGCCTTACGATGCGCAACCCGCCCAGCGGCGAACGCACGCAAGCGGTCACCTCTGCCCTCCCGGTCGACGTCAGCTCCGCGGCCACAACGCCGCCCACCGCCCCCACACCCACTACCGCAACCCGTGTCATATCCACCGAGCCTATCCGTACCGAGATCGACTCGAAGAGCGCTGCGACACAGGGGCAGAGCAGCAGAGGTGCGCACCGCGACGCAGAACGTCCGCGTTACGCACCTCGCACTCCTGATCCGACGTCAACTCCACGCGCAGGATCTCCGACAAGGGCAGCCCCCTGCCTACCTCATATCCGAACCGCAGCCAATATCACCGAGACCGCTTAGAGCGCGAAGTCGTCCACCCCCAGCACCCGGGGTGTCTCCAGCGGGGGGAGCGGCACCCGCATCAGCTGGGACAGGACGGTGCACCGCGAGAGCCTGATGTTCAAGATCCGCAATATCCGGGCACCACCCCGGCCCGCCAGCACCACACTGCCGTCCCCCACCAGGCGCTGCAACTGCGGTGTCCGGCGCTGGTAGCGCGTGGTCAGCCCCGCTATCTGTTCGGCGAAGGTCACCTTCGGGCACGATGTGTTCTCGCAGTACAGGCGACGTACGGACAAGTCGATACGCACAGGCCGGCCCGCGAGAGTGACGTCGGCGAGGCGGCGTACATAGCGGCTGTGGCACCACTCGCTGGGCTGCCCGCATCCTGTACATCCTGCGGGAACACCGGACCTCATACGAGCACCTGCAACCACAGCGGCATCAGAGACATCAACCGAGCCAGCCAGTACACCAGCCAACTGCGGCAACAGACTGCCCAGTTCAAGAGAGCACAGCCACAGGCCGCCCGCTACGTGGAGCTGCAGACCGTGTCACCGAGATGATCTCCGCCTACGGAATTCTTGCCAGAGCCAGCTAAGGCCGTACGCCGACAGCTGGTGCCTTGTGCCTAGGCGAGCGGGCGGCACTTGCCGCGTTCGGCCACCAGGATGCGGGCTGCCGTCGTGGCCGGCAGACGAAGCCCGCAGCGGAAAGGGCCTCGCGTGCAGAGGCAACAGTTGCGTGACATGTCGTTGCGGATTCTGCCGGTCAGCTCGGACCACTTGCGGGCCCCGTCGGGCGGCGCGGACATCGCTGAAGTTGATCACCGCCCTGCGACCGCAAGCTCTCTGCCGGCCGCAGTCTCGTCCACAAGACGGTATGAAGCCGGTCCGCATGCTTCCCGTGCCACGCGGCCAGACACCACCAGCAGGCCCTGACCGGCCCGGATCCCAGCTCCTGGGGCATGCACTTCTACTGAATGCCGGCGCGGAACACCCTGCACAGGGGGCCTGGCGGTCAGGCTACCGCGGCCGCTCCGATGCCCGATTCGGTGGCGGAGGTAGTGGTCGACCGGTCGGTTCCCGTTGGAGTCCGACCCCCCTCCGGTCCAGCGTTGAAGCCCATGAGGCTCGGCCACTTAAACGAGACACGACCCTGCTGCGGCGCCTCGGGTGGCCCGTCACTGTCCCCGTGCCGGTGCAGGATGCCGGAGGCGACTGCGATGCCGCCAAAGACGGTGGCGACGATCCGCAGGTAGTTGCGGCGGGGTGTGAGGGAGTCGGCGGCGATCCGGTCGTGGAGCGCTTCCTGGGCCGCGTCGGAGCGGGGGTCCGACGCGGGCGGCTGGGGGTCGGTGACGCTCATCGGACGCCCTCCCGTCGCCCGCCGCCACACTTGTTCGAATTCGCTTCGCTCACATCCCTTCCATTGATCTCGACGACGGGAAGCCCACCGGGGACCGGCCACTGGACCTTGTCGGCGGGGACGACCATCGCCACACCGGTGGAGCCGGTCGTGGAGCCGAAGGTGAAGGAGTCGGCGACCTGGACGCCGGGGCGTTCGGCCTGGAGCTCTTCGAGGGTTCCGTAGAAAAGGGCGCCGGTGGGGCAGACGTGGCACACATCGGGGCGAGGCCGTAGGCCGTGCAAGTCGTAGCAGAGGCTGCACTTCATCTACAGGACGACCAGGCTGGACTGCGGAAATGGCGCCGCGGCCAGCCGATCAGCGTCCGCATCGCCAGCAACTGCGCCGCGCCGCCACAACGAACGCCACCCCCGCAACTACGTGGCCTTCCCCGGCCTCGCAGCCGCCATGCCACTGCAAACGATCTGCCCGCCTCACCACACAGCCACATCTCATGCCCTCGTCCCGAGGGCCCTCAGATCCTTCCCCTCAAGATTGATTTCCGAGCGGACTGGGACTGCCTCGGCAAGCATCTCATTGATCCCTCGCCCTCGAGATCTATCGGGATGAACCCGCAGCCAGCGGCTCGACCAGCACCTTCAGGCGATCATGGGCATGATGGTGATCTCATGCCTCTTTGGGGTCCGGTTTCGGTGGCCCACGGCCCTGTCCGGACGGGGCACGGCGTCGGTTTTTAAGATGATCTGAACTCATCTGTGCTGAATGAGTAGTCTGTACATGTTGCGGAGCGTGGGGTGCGACTCGCCGACTGGGTCCATGCCACCGCTGTCTAAGGAGGTGCCCCCGTGAGCGAGGTCAACCAGAGGCAGCGCTGGCCTTTCGTAGGGCGGGGTGGAGAGCTTTCCGTGTTCTCCAGCACGTTGACAGATCCCCGGGAGCGGGGGTTTGTGATCTACGGACCTCCTGGTGTGGGCAAGTCACGCCTCGCTGAGGAGTGCCTGGCCCAGGCGACGCGCTCAGGCTTTAAAGGTGTCCGTGTGTCAGCAAGTGCCGCGGCTGGCAGTGTGCCATTGGGTGCGATCGCACATCTGATTCCGGACAGCGTTGACCTGTCTGATCCAGTACGTGGCTTCGCTGACGTTGCGAAAGCCCTGGCTGGTCCTGGACGCAGTCGTGGTCGCGCCGTGTGGGTAGACGATCTACACCTGCTGGACACCACGTCGGCGGTGCTGCTACGGCAACTCATGGATGCCGGCGTGATCCGGCTTGTGGCAACGGTACGCTCGGGCGAACCAGCGAGTGAGGCTGTGAATGCTCTCTGCCATGGGGATGCTGTCCGCAGAGTCGATCTCGCGGTACTGGGGCAGGCGGAGTGCGAACGGCTCCTTCAGGATGTGCTCGGTGCGCCAGTCGGGCGGCGCACATTGCGTCATCTCTATGAGGGCTCCGGTGGAAACGTGCTGTACTTGCACGAGCTCGTGCAAGGTGCAGTCCTGTCCGGCAACCTCGTTCGGGACGGGGAAGTCTGGGAGCTTGCCGGGGCGTCATTGGATGCGACGCCGATGCTGGCAGAACTGATCAGCGCGCGCCTCGTCGCCGCAGGGGAAGTTGGTCGTTCTGTCCTGGAGTTGCTTGCCCTGTGTGAGCCCGTGCCACTGGCTGACGCGGAGGCTGTGGCCACGCTGTCAGTCCTCACAGAGTTGGAACAAGCCGGGCTTATCCAGACCACAGAGGACCAGCGGCGCACCACTGTAGCCCTCGCGCACCCGCTCTACGGCGAGGTGCTGCGGGACAAGATTCCCGTGCTGCGTCGGCAAGCCGTTCTTCTGAGCCAGGCTGAGCGCGCAGAGGGCTACGGTGTGCGCCGACGTGAAGACCCGCTGCATATCGCCACCTGGCGGCTGGCCGCAACCGGCACTGCGGATCCTGCGCTGCTGGTCAAGGCTGCCACTCTCAGCTTCCACGCCCATGACTATGCCCAGGTCATCGCGCTCCTTGAAGCTCTCCCTGAAGATCACCACACAGTTCACACTCGGCTCCTGCTGGGGTATTCCATGATCGAACTCGGGCGATGGGAGCCAGCCGAGCGCATTCTGTCCGACGCCAACGCTCAGGCCACCGACGAGAAGGAACGACTAGAGGTCACCCTCGCCCGAATTATGAGTCTGTTCTGGCTGGGCTCCAGGACTCAAGAGACGCTGAGGGTCACCGAGACGGCACTTGAGCACGTGGCCGACCCGGCGGGACGGCGCGCGCTTCGCACAATAGAAGGCTATGTCCGTGTCATCTCCGGTGAACCCGATCGCGGTCTCAAGTTGTTGGAGGAACACCTGGAAGAGGACCCCAGCGCAAGCTACGACCTGAATACCTGGTTGCGAGGCGCCCTGACAAAGACTCTGGCGCTGGCTGCCACTGGGCGCACCACGGAAGCGGTGGCATGGGCTGATCTCGCCTACGCCATTCATATGCGCGCCGAGGCTGATCAGCAGCTTGTGCCCCACCCGGCGACCCAGCTGAGCACTCCCGCCCTTACAGAGGCCGGAAGAATCTCCGAGGCACGCGAGGTGGGAGGGCAGGCGTTCAGCGACCTGCTGGTTTCTGCGGACACGGCTGTACCTCGTATCTGGGTCGCATTCTTTCTCGGACGTGCAGAGTGGTTGGCCGGACATCCCGCAGCTGCCCGCCTGTGGCTCGCCGAGGCCTTCGCTCCGGCCCGAGAGATCAACCACGCCAATGCCCTTCGCTTGATCCTCTCCTACACAGTGGCGGCAGCTGCCGAGCTAGGTGACCTCGATGCCGCCGAGACTGCTTTTGGGGATCTTGAAAACTACCCCGTCATGGGATATGCCCGAGGGGAAGAGCGGCTCGGCGAGGCGTGGCTGTTGGCCTTGCAGGGCATGCAGTCCAAGGCCCGCGATGTGCTCCTTGAAGCAGCCGCCGCTGCCCGTACGACCCGCTATCTCACGTCCGAGGCATTGCTCCTGACAGAGGCTGCCCGATTGGGAGGGGCCAAGGAGGTCACGGGACGGCTCGCCGAGCTCACGCAGCTCTGTGACGGGGCACTCGTTCCCGCCAGAGCCCGCTTCGCCGAGGCCATCGCTGCCGGCGATCCAGAGAAGCTTCTGGAGGTGTCAGGCGAGCTGGAGAGCATCGGCGCGGATCTGATGGCCGCAGAAGCAGCAGCGGCAGCCGCGGCGGCATTGCGCCGCCAGGACGAGCCGAGGCGCGCGACAGCAGCGAGCAACCGGTCCGCTGCCGCAGCTGCGCGGTGCGAAGGAGCCCGCACTCCGCTCCTGGCTATGGCCCAAGCTGCGAGCACGCTGACGGACCGCGAACGTGAGATCGCCCAGCTGGCCGCAGCTGACACCGCAAGCAAGGACATCGCCCAGATGCTGCATCTTTCCGTGCGCACCGTGGACAATCATCTGCACCACGTGTATACGAAACTCGGTGTTACCACCCGGCGCGAGCTTCTGAGTGTTCTCAACGAACCGGAGCAGCCGAGTTGACCGGCGGACAACGGGATGCCGCAGTCATGCCGCGCTGATATCGCGTCGGATACTCCGCCCGCGAAATTTGTTACATGGTTCTCTTCAGTCCGGGTGGTTGGTGCTTGAGAGATTTCAAGTCACAGCACAGGTGCTGAAGCGTATGGCGAACCTGCAGAAGGTGCGCTGCAGAGTCCGGCATCTCGCCAGTGTGGATAGCTCGCCCCGCGACCGCCCCCGCCAGCGCTATGGCCTCGCGGACGGCGCCGACCAGGTGTGGAACCCAATTCTGGTAGAGCTCTCTGTCCGCGGTGGACCCTGGTCGCGTGTGGGTGCGGTGGTGGGCATGCACCAGCCAGTGCCGCGCAGATAGGTCGCCGAGTATTGGCAGCAGGCTTCGTTCGATGACGATAAGAAGATTTACTCGACCGTCCAGTGCTTGAAGCCCAGGCCGTTCCGTGACGCCATCACGGAACGCGATGAGGGCATTTATCAGCTTGCTCGACCATTGACGCAATTCTTCGGTAGTGGGGGGTATCTGCCCAGAGGGCGCGGTTGCACGACGAGCGACCCACCCCAGTTGGTAGCGTGCAATCCTCTCTGCTGCACAGGTCACACCAGCAGTGCCCGCGCGGCAGGTGCCGACCCCGATCTGACGGCGGGCTCCGGGATCAGTCGCGTGGATCGACATCTGCCTCATCCTGTCGCATCACCGGGATCCCGCTCTCATGATGCCCCGTGCGTCCCTGCTGTGGGTACGCCTCGATGCCCGGTACGAGCGACCGAGCGCTTTCCTATGAGAATCACGCCGCAGGCTGCCGATGCCGGGCGTTCGAGTTGAGTAATCCCTGGGCCACATTTCCCATCAATGCCTGATTCATTACTAGTGGAGATCTGAGCTACTCTCGCAGCATCTCTGACGGAAGGCTCAATGTCGTGAGTAGACCGTGCTTATCGCACAGGAAGCGGACGGTCCGATACCAATTCAGGGCGGATCTGTACCCATGCCAGGCAGTCCGGTCACCTATCCGGCCGGCAGCACACCTATCTCGCCTGGGTCATCGTGTAGATCACAGCGCTCCTACCGCACAGTGGAGCATGAACGGCTTGCTGTGCCACTGCCGCTCCGCCACTCAATACACTTCCCTCGCCAGCGGGCAAATAGAGGGGAATGAAACTGCAGGGGCTTGAGCATGTGTGTGTCAGCTACCTCATCACCGCTTCCGCGGTGCAGGTATCCCAGCCAAGCTCGGCGGCAACCCGCCTGGTCCCGCCATCCGGACGCTCAGCGTTTCCTCTGGAGGACCGTGCCAGCGGGATTCCACCACTGGCGGAGCGCAAGGGGACACGTCCACCCCTCCCGTTGCTCCCCTGCCCGCTGCACTCGCTCATGAGGGCGGCGCCAGCGGCGGACTCATCACGCTCTCGTGTGCCGTGCCACCCGGACCATCGCGAACGGACTACCAAAGGGCCATACGGGGCGATATAGGGCTCCAGGGTCCTCAATGAGCTTCTTCAACTCAGGTTCGGCCGGAGGCGCTCAGGAGGGTCTGACCTGCACAGACACTTCAGGTGGGTTACCCGATCGGTCGGCAAGCTGAAGAAGCTTCATCTGCCAGCGTGAGAACCCGCCGTTCCGAATTCCCGAGCACTTTGAGTACGGCTTACTCAGCGCTGCAGCCGAGGAGTAGGAGCACAGTGTCTTGTAGGGACGGAAGTTCCCATCAGTGGATACTTTCCGGAAGTGATCGTCATGTATGCCATCGGGTACGAACAGTTCGTCAGTGAAGGGCCGCGGGTTCCAGCTCCCCGGCAGCCTCCGGACGATGACAATGACATCACCGAGGTACTGGAGCACTGCCCCGAGGCGGTTCGAGCCGCCCACCAAGTCGCACAGCAGACACTCATGGGCTGGCGGGTGGACAGCAATGCAGTGCTAATGGTGGTTTCCGCGCTGATCGCCAACGCCGTTGAGCACGCTGATCCACCTCTGATGCTGCATCTGCACCGGGAAAGGTCTGGCAGCCGCATCTGGGTTGGTGTCACTGTCGGAGACCCGGCACAGCCGAAGGGCACAAGCACGCGATCCCGGACGGGTAGTACAGGCAGTCACGACGTCACCGTCGTGACTGCCACGGCTGACGCCCACGGTACCCGGTCCCACCACAGCGGCACTACTCACTGGGCACGCGTCCCAGCCTCAGCATGTCCTCAACGGGACACCAAAGCTGGCTGACACGGATGAGCGCCGCAGCCGGACGGGGATCGGTCTGGCTTCTCCTTATTCGGAGTCGTCATAGTCGCTGGTCTGGATTCGGAGTCGTCATAGTCGCTGGTCTGGTCGTGAGGAAGACCTCTCAACGGAGCGTGCCATGTCTGCGCCGATGCACCTCCGACGAGCCGGGCCGATCCCTGCGGCGGGATCGCCGTCAGGCCGAGGGCTCACGTTCGCGTTTTCCGCACCAGACCTCCTTGGCGAGACCTGCCCCGATGGGTTTGGCCCCTGCCCTGCTAAACTATCCGCTGATGATTTCCCTGCTGGGCCCGGCGGGGCCCGACTGCCCCGTGGCTGCAGCCCGGTCTCAGAACAGATAGACCGGGGCATGAGCAGATCAGCCATCATCCTCGCCGGCATGATCGGGCGAGTCCGGTCCAGACTCGCATCGGCCTTCCGGGCACACCGACCAGCCCGTCGTACCTGCCAATCACTTGCAGGTACGAGGAGGCCACCGCCTACCGACCTCGCAATGTAGCCGACCCCAACACCGGCTTAAGGTCACTACCGCAATCTCTCGCGGGCGCACGACATCATACTACTCGCTGGGCTGTGCACTACACGATGCCGAAACGGTCCGCTCCCTGCAATGCATAGGATTCCATGCTTTGCGGTGACCACCGCCGAGTACGGGAAAGGTCTAGACAATGCTGCGAACCTGGTTCAGTCTGGACCGTCTTTCGGTCCTCGACCTCCACGTGCCTTGCGATTGCTGTCGCTGCGCTCAGGGACAGCGAGTGTAGGAATTAAGCTGATCGGCCACGATGAACCCGGCAGTCTCGTGCAGGCGAATGACTTCCTCGTACTGAGGTCGGTGATCGTCCGGGGCTGCCAGACATGTCACAACATGATGGACACCTCGGTCTGCGAGGTTCTTCAAGCACTGCTCGAGCAAAACATGTCCGAGAGGTCGTCGGCTTGGATCGAGCGCAAGCCAATCCAAAGCAACGATGTCATCGGCCAGTGCGTTGACTCGGGCCTCACCGATATGCGTCCCGTCTCGTTCACGCAGGTAAAGTTGCCAACCTGACCCATCAGGACGTTCACTCACATCCGCAATCGCATACAGGCAAGGCCGGAGCGTATCCAGACGGTGGTGGAGATAGAGCCACTCATCGGTCACGGAGAACCCGCAATTCTCCAGCGCCCGCCGCACGTCCGGACGCTGACGCATCGGCAGACCGGCAGGAGCCAAAGGAGTGGGGGCACTGTAGGCATGTACGGTTCGCTGCCCCAAGCGGGCAACCGTGTGGCTGATCAGAATCTGTGCGAAGTTCTGGTCATTCTCCTTGCAGTACACCCACAGAAGCATCCCAGCACCGTCCACCGCCCTCACACCGTGCAATACCGCACCCAGGACTGTTCCATCCTGAGACACCAAAACGTCGCAGTCAACGGCTTCCATCCCTGCCCCTGCCCCTGCCCCTGCCCCTAGGGAACGATCGAAAGTGGCACGAGTGGTCGCGGGCCAGCCTGGTAGCGCGTATGCATCAATCAGCTGCGACACCGCAGCCCCGTCATGGCTATCGAACCGACGCACACTCACACCCATATCTACCGACGCGACTGCCATCTATCCGCCTCTCTTGCGTGACTACGCCATAGCATCCCGCACTTGTAGCGTGCTGCAAGTGCGCCACACCCACAGTTCATACATGACCATCCATTCAGTCTCACTGTTCGGTGGTACCAAACGAGCTGGTGCGTGATTGCCGCTGAGGCGTCGTTGAGGTTGAGTGGCATGATCCGGTTGTAGCGAGATGAGTGATCTTGGGGTTCGGCTTTCACGGGGACCTCCTGGTACCATCTGGATTGTCCTGCCGCAGAGTTGGCTCTGCTGTGCATGCCAGAGTCGAGGGTCAGCGTCGCGAAGCACGAGGCGGAACGAGCACACGGACTGCGAGGCCGGCAACCGGCATCAACCGGCCTTCGCTGACCGGCCAACGGCCAGCGGGGATCCACCCGGGACACACCCGCCGCCCTCTTTGCTGGGACTGCTGTTCGGCGTCAATCACTCACCCACGCCACCGGAGAGTTCCGCATCCCGCTGGCCGGGCGTGCGCGCGCGGTCCCGGAACGCCCTGGTCTATGGCTTCGGGACCCTGACCGATGTGCGTCGAAGGTGTCCAGCTCCGTCCGGACGCTGCTGAGTCCAGGCCTGGCGCCCCTGCAGCCGGCCGCGGTAGACGGCATGCGCTCGTTTCGGGAAAGAAGAGCAGAACATCACGAATATCACCGCCACCGGCATCGCCGACCGCAGAGGCCGCACTGCCAGTTGTGAACTGATGCCTTACGACCTGGGCTTGTATGACCCCGGCATGCAACGAAATTACGGCATCTGTTGTCAGTAGTTCCACGATGCGGCAGCGCTGCTTGACGACGGCTGCACCGGACTTGGCCGTGCTCACCCCTGGCCAGGCGATCACGGCACTGCGACTGTCGGAGTCCCGGCTCAGCCTCGCGGCCTTCGGCTTCCCGCACCAGGCACCGCAGGAGTCCGTTGAACTGGCCGAAGATTTCGCCCTTCTGGCACGAGGCGAAGCGTTCCGCCAGCAGAACTGCCACCGGTCGACTCGTCGCTGGCGAAGCAGACGGGCCTGACGCCGATGGTGCCGAGGCTCTGGCGGACGTTCGGTCTGGAGCCGCAACGCTCACAGTCGTTCAAGCCGCTCCCGGACCCGTCCTTCGCCGACAAGGTCCACAACACTGTCGGCCTCTACCTGGATCCGCCCAAGCGGGCACGGTCTTCTGCGTCGACAGTCGCAGATCCAGGTGCCAGCTTCCAGCCCGCGGCGCCGCCTGCGCCCGGCGTCCCGCAACGAGTCACGCTCTCGCCTGCACCACGCTCGTCGCGGCCCTCAAGCCTGCCATCAAGCTCGACCAGGAAGCACCAGACGGGCTCGAGGCCATCTGACGCTGGACATCAAAACTATCCGCCGAATCCCAGCTATCAAAACCTTGCTACCCACCCACGGTTCCGCTTGCGCGACACCCACCGGTCGGCCAAGCTCTGCCTGACCGACCGGCAGTTCGCCGAACTCGCCCAGCAAGCAGATACGACGAGGCGCCCGAAACCGTCCAGGCCCTGGCCAGGACATCCGGTCACCGCCCGGAACACCGGACCAAGCCCTGTGTCCAGACCGCAACCACAGACGAGATCGTCTCGAACGCCTCGCGTCGTATCTCAGCAGAATGCTGGCCCGGAACGCTAGCTGCCGGCGCCGTCGGTGAGCATGATGGGGGCCTTATGGATCACTGCGGAACTTGTGTCGCCGCTATTGTCCGACATCGAGACCGGCTCAGCAGCCTCAGCTGTTCCTCCAGCGACAATTCCAAGGATTCCCAGAGAGGCTGCCATGACGGCATTGAGGGCAATCGTCCGCATAGTGACGTGGCGCGCCTTGATCAATTTCTACTCCTGACTTGCGTGACCAACCATATAGTGTGGTATGAAATCTCGGACAGGTGGCCGTATTTGCAGAGAGGCCACTGGCTTATTCAATCACTCATCAGTGAGCATTCTGATGAGTACTGTGCCCTCAAAGTTCTCCTTCTCGGCCCAGTGGTCCCTTGCAGTGTGAGCGTGTCGGAGCGGCGGTCCGGCCAAGTGGCTGTGGGCATGCAGTCCGTCAAGTCCTGGTTCTGGATACCATGTTGTGCAGCCCGCGTGACCTGTGACTTCTATGGACTCGACCAGAAGCACATGCTGGGTCAGGAGTTCAACGGCGTTGAACGATTCTCTGCCGAGGCCGCTTCCGGCCGCGCGCTAGCGGGAGGCAGACCGCCTGATCACTGCTGTTCGCAGCATGCAGGTCATCTTGGTGATAGGCGAGTATGCAGACAGCCGGAGGCCGGGGATTCTTGCGGGAGTGCATCTTCTTGGCTGGCGTTCACCGCCTTGCGCGGCGAATCCGCCAAGGGGTGAAGCCTCTGGCTGCACTCGTTGCGTGGCCCGTACTGGTCGGCCGAAGGCCGAGTTAACTCTTTCGGTTGAGGAACCGGCCGCGCTCAAGCGGCGGGTGCGGCCTCGTTCCTCGGCGCATGCGTGGGCTCTCCGGGTGCCAGACCATCCTGGCTTGAGCGCAGGATGCTTCCTTACGACGTTGTGCGCGACTGAGGTCGAGACGTGTCGGCCTGGTGGGTTGGCTGGTGGGTGATCACCGCAGGGCGGCGCGGTCGGAGATCTGGCCGGCGATCGCGAGGTGGGTCTCGTCGTAGTGTTCGCGCCGTCCGATGTATCGCTGGAGCGGGCGCCACTGCTTGTGCTCGGCATTGGCGTGTTCGACCGGGATCCGGCGGGAGGACTGGGCTGTGCGTGCCGCCTGCCATGCTGCGACCTCGTCGGCGTCGGCGGTCTTGCCGAGCTTCTTCGGCGGGGCGGTCACCTGGTCGGGGGGAAGTCCTTCGCAAGGCCCCGATACCCGGCGTCGACCTGGGCTTTCACCTCAGAGTACCGGACGACCAGGTACCAGATCCCCTCGGTCTTCAACGCGGTCTGATCGTGCATGCGGCCGGGCCGGATGGCGCCGGTCCACAGCGTGCGGCCGGCCTCGTCGCTGATCACGGTGGACTTCTTGGTGTTCTGCCTGCGCTTGCCGGAGATGAAGGCCCGGCGTCCGGGCCGGCCGGCCCTCGGGCGGCGGACCTGAACCTCGGTCCCGTCGATCCGCAGCTCGACGCCCTCAGCCGCCGCGTAGGCGAAGACATCGACCAGGGTGCGAAGCCGCAGATCAGGCTTCCCGGGCACGGCGAAACCACGGGCGGCGAGCAGCGGCCGGATCTCATGGACGGCCCGGGTGACCGTGGAGCGGTCCACGCCGCAGAAGCCGGCAAGAGCGGCATGCGGGAGCTGAAAGCGGAGGATGACCAGGGTGGCGATCACCCGATCGGTGAAAACCAGCTGATGGTCAGGGCCTCCGCCCTCGGCCCGTAAACGGTCGTGACCTCGGCGTTCATGCGGGCGTCCTCCTGAGCCACCCACGGCCCGTCCAACTCCTCAATCATCTTCCCGAGTTGATTCCGTGAGACGCCGGTGCAGATACGATGCGAGAGAGCCGTACGGGCCAAAGATCGCTTCACAACTTTCCCAACCCGTACGGCTCACTCCATGTCACAGCCCGACCAGAACTCGCTGTCGTACACCACGTCGTTACAGCCGGTGCGGCTCAACTCGGGTCGAAATGTAGGGCTGCAGGCAGACCCATTCATCGAGGAGTACGGTTGAAGCGTTCGGCTTCGCCGCCGGTCTGTGGCCGGTGGGGGCAGGGCTCTTGTGTGCGATGCCGGCTGAGGTGAGGGGCTCTAGGTGGGACAACTTCGACTTGTAGCAGGAGCATTTGCCCGTCAGGCGATGTTCGACGGTCATGCCGTGCCCTTGGAAGAAGTTGTTCGCCCGCTGACAGAAGGCGATGGCGGTGTACTGGCGTTCGTCGGGCCATCTCGCTGTGTACCAGGCGGGAGTGGTCATCGACAGCTGGCTAGATACGTACGGCTATAGCCGATCACCGGCCTGCAGCCCTTGCACTGTCAGCTGTCGCCGCCTGGCGGTTCGCCGCACCGGCGCCTCTGCCGACCGCGCGAAAGCGACGTCTGGGATGTTGCCGAGCTTCTTGGTTTCAACATCGAGCAGTTCGCCGGGTCGGGCCATTCGTAGCGACGGATGGGTTTGCCAGTCGGCCAGTCGGTCGAGGCCAGGCAGCTCAGGCCGTGCCGGAGCAGGATGCAGTTTGCCGTCAGTCCGCAGCCGACAGACGCGGGTCTCAGCCACCGCGGGAGTCCGGCATGGAGTCGCGCGGGACCGACTGGAACGGCCGTGCAGGCTCGCATCGCTCTCGGTCCGCCAGCGAGGGCCTATTCATGGGCCGTGCGACGGGATACTCCCATCTCTGCCGCAACGTGCGGGACGGCCGGACAGGACACCTTCGGCCAGGATCCCTCTGCCGTGGACGGCCAGCCGAGTACCAGGGCGGGACACGAAGACCTCCAGTGTGTGGTGAAGCCCTAGACGCTTCCACCACGCCGGAGGTCTTCGCAATGATCAAGACCAGCAAGCGCTAACAACGCTCGTAACCAATGCGACTAGACCGTGTCCGTAAAATCGATGACTCGCTTAAAGGCTAGGCTCTGCCCGTAGCCAGATTCACGGAATATAGAAGCTCCAGTCTCGCTTGATCAAGCGGGGAACAATGCAGAACTACCGCGCGTACACCATGCCGCATCCCCGTCTAAAGCGAAGTGTCACCTGAGTACTGATTGCTCAGGTGGGCAGCATGCCGACGAACCACCGTAATGTTACGAACATTAGCATGACTGTAACGGCTGGAGTTGCCAGCTGGCATCGGCATCTCGCCTGGCTCCAGGCCACTGGCAGGTCCGAAATTCCCGCTTGGGTCCGAATAGAATGAGTACGGCACGGGCGTCGGCCGCGCCCCGTGTGGTACGTGCTGAGACGAGGCAACAATGGGGTCTACTGAACGGTCCCTGCGAGAGGTTATCCGCTCGCATCGGCACAACCATCATGTTCGGTTGATGGCCCAGGCTGAGCTGGCAGAGTGCTGGAGGCAGACGGGCGATTACCGTCGTGCCTCACTGCTGCTAGCACTGACATTGACCGCATCAGAGGACCACTTCGGCGAAGACTCACCAGAAGTCGCCCAGTTATGCAATCAGGCTGGAGTGCTCGGTAAGTACACAGGGAATTTTGACTACGCGGAACGGCTCTATCTGAGGGCTCTGGGTGTTTTTCGGCGGGTCTACGGACCTGATCACGACTCAGTGGCCACTCTCTATCACAACCTCGGGGGCCTGGAGCACAGTCGTGGCAAGCCGCAGGCTGGAGAACCATGGTCAGCCTTGTCAGTCGAGGTCCGCCAACGGTTGCACGGCCCACACCATCCATTGGTAGCCGCCGATATCGCAGCCTGGGCCCCGTTGCTCGCCGACTGCGGCCGCCTTGACGACGCGGAGGCGCAATTGTGCCGCGCCCTGGACATCTTCGAGTCCATCGGGGACGACTACGAGGTAGCGGTGACGCTGCACAACTTGGCGGCACTGCAGTACCGTCGGCACTCCTACCGGCAGTCCCTCGCCGGGAGTGTACGGGCTCTGGTGCTCAAGGAGCGTCTACTCGGGAGCAATCACCCCGAACTCGCTACTACCCTGGTGAACCTTGCAATGGCATGCCGGAGTACCGGCCAAGAGGACCGAGCCCTGCGATACCTGATCCGTGCGGTCCAGATCCTGACTCCGCAGGTGGATCCGGATCACCCCACCCTTGCTGCAGCGCGGCGCGCCCTGACTTCGCTGTCGGGTTGACCGTCAGGGCCGCTTCTGAGGGCGGCCGTGCATGTTGCCGAGGGCCAGGTGGTGAGTTGGGCCGGCCTGGATTTCTTGAGACGAGGGCGCCGTCCCTCCTCGGCCGTGTACCGGAAGTAGATCTTGAGTGTGCCGTTTTCATCCTGAATAGCTGCAGGTCAGCAGGGTGTGGACGGCTTGGACGATGGTGCCGATGCGGCGGGTGGAGCATCGGGCTCGGCGGAGGATGCGCCAGGGCTTCAGCTGTGCGAAGGCCCGTTCCCCAGGAGCTCTCAGCCGCGCGTGGTCCCGGCTGAACTGCTGGTAGTGCTCGGGTTGTTCGCGGTGGTGGCAGCAGGGGGTGCGGACAGTGGTGCGCCGGCGCCCTGGCAGGCGCGGTCGGCGAGCACGGGGATCTGCCGGGTGAGGCAGGCCTGGACGGTGCCGTGGGCGCGTGCGGCGGTCAGGTCGTGGGCGGTGCGGCCGGGTGCCGCGCGGGAGAACCACAGCGGTGTGCCGTCGGGGCGGGCGATGACCTGCACGTTCATGCCGTGCTTGCGGTGTTTCATCGAGTAGTACGGCTCGTCGGCGGCGATCCGGTCGATGGGGATGAGCGTGCCGTCGGTGATCACGTGGCCGCCCTCGCCCAGGCCGGTCAGGGCCTCGTGCAAGCCCGGCGGCCACGCCGCGAGGACGTCGGGGGTCTCGCTGGCATAGCGCCGGGCTGTGGCTGTCGGGACGCCGGAGACGGCTGCCAGGGCGGGCAGCGTCTCGTTCTTGCGCGGGTGCACCAGTACGAGCAGGGCCTGGCGGAAGCAGCCGGGCTTCCGCCATCGCGAGCGACGTTCACACCTTCGAGCGCAGATGAGCCAGGAAACGTGCGCAACCAGCTCACGCGGAACATCAACCGTGGCACGGTACGGGACCAGGCGAGGCTCCTCGGACGATGCGTGGTGCGTAGAGAACACCACCGCAACGACCAGGAGTCCCGCCTCGTTACACACCCCTGCTGACCTGCCATTTCACCCCACAGCGACAGGACGAAAACGGCTCAGTGAGGAATGATCTCAGGCCATGGGGTGGGGAGATCTCACGGACGAGCAATTTGCGCCGTGAGGCGCTGTCGATTCGAGTGGATGTGGAAGACCTTCGCCGCCGATCCTGTCTGAACCTTCCACTTGGTCGTGGACACCTGGAGACTGGGACGTGTGAGCCCAGGGGAAGCAGTGCCAGGTGGGAAGTAACTACGCGAAGCGGTACTCGGACGAGTACACGCATGACGCTGTCGAACTCGTACGGTCCTCGGGCCGGACGGTGACCGAGGTCGCCCAAGAACTCGGGATCAGTCCGGAGTCCTTGCGGGCGTGGGTGCGGAAGGACAATGCCGCCCGGGGGGCGGGGCCGGCGTCCAGGGCCGGGCGGTCCGGCGAGGTGGCCGACGACCGTGACGAGGAGCTCAAGCAGCCGTGGAAACTGACCGTCGAGCAGGCAAAGACGATTGAAATCCTGAAAAGAGCGACGGCCTTCTTCGCGAAGGAGAGCGACCGGTGAGCGCGATATGCCGGTTCATCCATGCGGAGAAGGCGAACTTCACGATCGCTCTGCTGTGCCGGGTGATGAAGACTGCCCGCTCCACCTACTACGCCTGGGACGCTGGACGCGAGGCCCGCTGGCCCGGCGGCGGGGCGATGAGGCCCTGGCCCAAGAGATCACCGTGATCCACATCATGTCCAGGGGCACCTACGGCGTCCCGCGCGTGAGCGCCGAACTGCGCCGTCAGGGGCGACCGGTCAACCGCAAGCGAGTCGCACGCGTCATGCGTGAGTACGGCATCGTCGGCCACACCCGGCGCATGGGACGTCGGAGCCTGACCAGGCAGGCCCCAGGAGCCGCGCCGGCCCCCGACCTGATCGGCCGTGACTTCCACGCCGACAGGCCCGGGGTCAGGATCGTCG
>NZ_JBHTSA010000107.1:0-27274 GCF_042795405.1 Streptomyces sp. NPDC056480
GGTCCGGGGAGACATGCCTCCGTCTCCCCGGACCACGGCTCCTCGATCGGGTGACTTTTGGAACGCGCAGTTGACACCCTGGTTGTCTGACCGGCCCCGATGCGCACATGCCCCTGACAATCGCGTTGCCCCTGGCACCGCCGCGCGCGTTCCTAGTCCCGTGAGTTCTCCTGCCACCATCGCGCCGGCCGCCGTCGGCCAGCCCCCCGTCATGCGCATGGCCTCCGACCGCTACCAGGATGCCAACACGGCCATGTCGACCTGGGCCATCGCCCGCCGCCTGCCCAAGACCCTGCGCGAAGCCATCCGGCTGGGCTGGGTCACCGACCCTCGCGCCGTCCTGACCCTGGCCGCCTGCCAGGCCTCCGCCGCCCTGCTCACCGCAGCCGCGCTCACCGCGACCGCCCGCGTCCTTGCCGGCCTGTTCACCGGCACCAACCTCCTCGCAGCGCTCCAGGAACGCGCCGCAGCCCTGGCTGTCCTGTGCGTCGCCCTCTGCGGCCGCTACGTCTTCGACGCCGCCACCCGGGCCGCCGCCGCCCGCCTGGCCCCGAAGGTCGTCCGGGAGGCCGACCTCCGCGTCATCGCCGCCTCCACCGCGGCCGAGCTCGCCGCATACGAGGACCCCGACTTCGAGAACGCCCGCCAGGCGGCCGCCGACGGCGCCGACAAGACCCGTGACCTGATCCTCGACGCCCAGCTCCTCACCTCCGCCGCCGCCCAGATCGTCGCCGCAGCCGCCGTCGTCGCCGTCCTGCACCCTGCCGTCCTCGGCCTGCTCCTGCTCGCCGCGGCCCCCTGCGCCTGGGGTGCCGTACGGGCCGCCCGGATCGAGCACGACGCGCACCACCGCAACCTCGGCGACTCCCGCCTGCGCAACGTCTTCCGCTCCTACACCACCGAGCACACCACCGCCGACGAAGTCCGCGCCGGCACCATGGCCGACTTCCTCACCAGCCAGTACCGGATCATCTCCAGCCGCCTGGAAGCAGAGCAGCTCACCGCCACCCGCAAGGCCCTCACCGTCCGCGGCATCGGCGACGCCCTCACCGCCGCTGCCACCGCCGCCGCGTGGGTCGCGCTCATCCTGCTCGTCTCCACCAGCCGCATCGAGCTCGCCGCCGCCGGCGCCGCCGCCCTGGCCCTGCGCACCGCCTCCGCCGCGCTCGGCACCACCGTGCGCGCCGGGGCCGGACTCTTCCGGACTTCGCTCGCCGTCGGCGACTGGCACCACTTCCTCGCCGTCGCCGGACCCTGGACGGCTCGCCGCGGCACCGCCAGGATCCCGGAGACCGGGCCCGAGGTGATCAGCGTCAACGACGCCGCCTTCACCTACCCCGGCACCGGCCGGCCCGCGCTCGCCGGCATCAGCCTCGACCTCAAGCGCGGCGACGTCGTCGCCCTCGTCGGCGAGAACGGCTCCGGCAAGACCACCCTGGCCAAGCTCCTGACCGGCCTGTACCTGCCCACCAGCGGCACCGTGCACTGGGACGGCATCAACCTGGCCGACGCCGACCCGGCCACCGTGCACCGCCACGTCGGGCTGGTACCGCAGGACTACACACGCTGGCCGCTCGACGCCCGCGCCAACATCCACCTCGGCCAGCCCCGGCCCGAAGGCGACCCCGCCATCCACGCCGCAGCCGAAGCATCCGGCGCCGACACAGTGATCGCCCAGCTCCCCGACGGCCTCGACACCTCCCTCGCCCGGTCCTGGTGGGGCGGCCACGACCTCTCCGGCGGCCAGTGGCAGCGCATCGCCATCGCCCGCGCCTTCCACCGCAACGCCCCCGTACTCGTCATGGACGAACCCACCGCTGCCCTCGACGCCCGCGCCGAGCACCGCATCTTCACGCGCCTCAAGAACCTGGCCGCCGGCCGGGCAACCCTCTTCATCACCCACCGCCTCGCCAATGCCCGCCTCGCCGACCGCATCGTCGTCCTCGAAGGCGGCCGCATCATCGAGAGCGGCACGTACAAGGAGCTCGTGGGACGCGGTGCCGCCTCGGAGTTCTACAAGCTGCTCCAGCTCCAGGAGAACGGAGACTGACCAGGGCATGCCCTGGAACCGGTGCGGGTTCCGGGGCACAGGGGCGCCCGCGCCACTATCACCCCTGATTGCGAGACCAGTCTCACTCGCAGGAAACGGCAGGCCGTTCTGTAGCCCACCTGGCCCGCTTCCCGGTGGACCGCGAGACAGGCTCAGGGGCGCAGCCCGTCGTGTAGCGAACAGCGGTCATTCCGGCCAAGTGGCGAGTTATTGGCGCTTGGCCACCGACTGATGTGATGCCTCTGGGAGGAACCTGTCCATGCCGACCGTCTCGACGCCGCAGAGTAGCTCAACTTCGAGCCGATCGACACGAGCCGGAAACTTGCTCGGAGCGTTGTGCTCAGCTGAACCGAGAGCCGCCGGATTCGTCTCTCCAGACTCCTCCTTGGCATCGGCACTGACCGCGACACCCCAGCCGGCTTCCGATCCGTCGACCTGTGCTTCATCACCGATGAGTTCGAGGTACCGCGGACCGTCCGGCAGCTTCCGTGGAACGTCCTGGCGGGCGGCATGCGAGTCAAGGAGCAGCGCGGCGAGCCTGAGATCGCGGACGACCTGTCCGGTCTGCTTGACCACATGCCGTTCATGGTCGAGATCGGCTGCGGCAGCTCGATCGAGGCCGGAGTTCCGCCGCTGCATTTCCTCCACGAGGTGTACCGGGTCACCGCGCGGAAGGACAACACGCTCACGCAGTCGCACCGGTTCACCATGCGGCCGCAGCACGACACCCTTGTCGAGGAGATGCTGACCAGCCCGCAGGCCAAGGCCGACCAGTTGACCTCGATGTTCAGGATGGCGTTCGAAGCCGAGCCGACCGACGCCCACCACATCCTGGAGGGGTTGGCCGATGCTGGGCACCTCGTGGGCCCGGTGATCCAGCACAACTTCGACCTGCTTGCCGCGCGTGCCGGGCTCCCGGAGTGCTTCGTGCGTCGCTACGACCAGAAGATCCCGCCCGTGCCGTTCGGCCCCCAGGCGAAGGCGATCTGCGTCATCGGGCTGCACGCCGACCGCCGCGCCGTTCAAACCCGCGCCCGCGAGCGCGGCATGAAGGTCTTCTTCGTCGACCCTGAAGGGCTGATGGAGAACGGCGAGTGGAAGTCGTACCCGATCGAGGGAGCCCGTGAGGGCGACGTCGTCGTCCGGGCCGGCGCGATCGAGGCGCTGACCCGCCTCAAAACCCTGATCGAGGATCGCGACCGGGAGGAGGTGGCGGTCAGGAACTGACCGCCACCCCAGGGGGCCGCGCACCAACCGGCGCGGCCCCCGCACCCCACTCACCCCAGGCAGGAGAACACCGTGGACTACGAGAAGAACCGCTCCCGGCTGCTGACGTCGAACCGGCCCATGCCCGACTTCCGCGTCGTCGGAGCTGATGGCCCTTGGCTGCACCTCGCGGATGGTGGCCACGTCTGGGGCCTTGACCCTTGATCCTGGACACACGAGACACTGGATCCTGAGGATCTGAGAACGGACATCTCGTGGTCATGAAGAACTATCCGCCGCAGTTCAAGGCGGACGCGGTCGCGCTGTACCAGTCGCGGCCCGGGGCGACGATCCGGCAGATCGCCGCCGATCTGGGGATCAATCCCGAGACCTTGCGCAACTGGGTCAGGGCGGCCGGCGCGAGCCGGCCGCGGGGGCGCCGGGCAGAGGTCACCGCCGAGCCGCCGGTACCTCTGGAGGCGGAGAACGCCGCTCTGCGCCGGAAGATCCGCGAGCTGGAGGAGGAACGCGAGATCCTGCGGAAGGCGGCGAAATATTTCGCCGGGGAGACGCGCTGGTGAACCGCTTCCAGTTCGTCGCCGACCACCAGCGCCGGCACGGCGTGAAGCGGCTCTGCACCATCCTGGGCATCGCCCGCTCCAGCTTCTACTACTGGCGATCGACCGCCGGGGGCCGGGCCGCACGCCAACAGGCCGACGCCCGGCTCGCGGCGCGGATACGGGCCGTGCACGAGGAATCGGACGGCACCTACGGAATCCCGAGGATCACCGCCGAACTCCGCCAGGACGGCGAGCACGTCAACCACAAGCGCATCGCCCGCATCATGCGCACGATCGGCCTGGCGGGTCTGCGGCTGCGTCGCAGACACCGCACGACCATCACGGACCCGACCGCCGCAAAGGCACCGGACCTCATCAGACGGGACTTCACCGCCGACAGGCTGCATAGCAAATACGTCGGCGACATCACCTATCTCCCGCTGGAAGGCGGGAGGTTCCTGTATCTGGCCACCGTCATCGACCTCGCCTCACGCCGCCTGGCCGGCTGGGCGATCGCCGAGCACATGCGAACCGAGCTCGTCACCGACGCCCTGGCCGCAGCGCGGCGGACCCGCGGAAGTCTCGACGGCGCGATCATGCACACCGACCACGGCTCGCAGGGCGGATTCCAGCGGTCGTCGCAACACGTGGTCAGTGTTAGGCGGCCGTGAGGAGTGTATGCAGGCGCTCGGCTGGGGTTTCCCAGCCGAGCGTTTTGCGTGGTCGGCCGTTGAGCTCGGCGGCGACTGTGTCCAGGTCCTCACGGGTGTGGACGGACAGGTCGGTGCCCTTCGGGAAGTACTGCCGCAGCAGGCCGTTCGTGTTCTCGTTGGAGCCACGCTGCCAGGGGCTGGCAGGGTCGCAGAAGTTGACCGGGACATCCGTGGCGATGGTGAACTCGTGGTGTCGGCCCATCTCGCTGCCCTGGTCCCAGACACCTCACGTTGCTATTGGGCCGGCAGAACCTTCACGGCCTCCACCAGCGCGTCGCGGACCAGTTCGGTGCCGCGTCCGTTGGGCAGGTGCAAGAGCATCACGTAGCGGGTGGAGCGCTCGACCAGTGTGCCGATGGCGGACCCGTTGTCCTTTCCGATGATCAAATCCCCTTCCCAATGGCCGGGGACGGCGCGGTCAGCGACCTCGGCCGGGCGCTCACTGATCATGACCATGGGGTGCCGGTAGCGGGGCTGGCGCTGCTGGGCCTGGCGGCGGGGCTTGCGACGGGCCCAGCCGGTGCGGAGGGCTTTGGCCAGTTCCCGGCGTAGTTCTCCCCGGCCCTGGACGTAGATGGCCTGGTAGATCGTCTCGTGGACCACGTGCATCTCCGGCCGGTCGGGGAAGTCCCTGTGCAGGTGCCGGACAATTTGTTCCGGGCTCCAGCGCCTGCCCAGACGCTCTTGTATGTACTCCCGCAGCTCCGGGTTCAGTGCGATCTTCGCGGGCTTTGGACGAGGCCGGCGGGACTCAGCGCGGGCTTCGGCAGCATGCGGTCGGTACTGGCCGTTGGTGGGGTGGCGGTTGCGGCGTATCTCACGGCTGATCGTGGACGGGCTGCGGTGCAGTTCCGCGGCGATCCTCCGCACCGGCACCTTCGCCCGCACCTGGTCAGCGATGTAGAGACGCTCCTCAACCGTCAGGTGCCGAGACTCAGAAATGACCCGCTCAGCCCGCACTCTGAGTGCGGGCTGAGCGGGTCTCTTTGCCGTTGCGTTGGTTCCGTTGCGCCAGCGCTTACCGGTACGGCGGTTGATGCCGACGATCCGGCAGGCTTCCCGGCCGCTGACTCCCTGATTCACAAGGCGGAAGTATTCCTCCCGCTCACGGTCCAGCCTCTTGCTTCCCTGCCCAATTCGGATCTTGCGGATCTCGAAGGCCATCGTGTCCCCAGAGGTCGGGTGTTGCGATGACCGATAGAACCCAAGCTCCCGGCTGGGGGGCACAGCACTTTGTGCAACGCATTCCGCGGTCACTCCGTCCATACAGTGGCCAGCCGCGGACGCTCAGCCGCGATCTGATGTACCGCCGCCGGGAGGAACCTGACCGTTCTCGACGAGGTTGAGCGTCAAGTTCCGAGTTCGTCGTGGCGGACGGTCACGTTCTCGGCGCTGCGAGTCCTTGCGAATGTGCACGGGCGACATAAGGCCGCCCCGGCCTGCGGGGAGTGCCCGATGGCAACAGACGAACAGCACCTTCTCGGGAGGCGAGATGCGGCGGTCGACGAATTGGTGAACTGGATTGGCTTGCTCGTGGCGGTCGTTTTCATCGTCGGCTGTTTTCCGGGCTGGTGGTGGAGTGATGGCCTGAGGAACCCTCGGTTTATGAGGGAGCCGGTGGCTGATGGTGCGGCCGAGTGCCGGGGCTGGCCCGAGGTGCTGCTTCTTTTCGTGACGTGCGGGGCGGTCCTGCTGCGTCGTGGCTGGTACGCGGCCACTGACCGAGTCCGCGGGGAATCCGGGGCGTGGGTATCGGCGCGGCCCGTTTCGATTCCCTTGTCGAAGGCGAACGGGTGATGGGCGAGGTGCTGATCTCCCCGATCAGGTCCTTGTCGGCCGTGACCGCCTCGGTGATCGAGAACGTCCAGGCGCATCTGTGGTGGCTGGGGCTGTCCATGCTGGTGGGGGTTGCCTTGTGGGGGGCGTGCGGGGCGTGGTGGCGTCGCCGGGTCCGTGCCGCTCTCGGATCCCGGACAGTGGTCGATCTGGTGCCGTCGCGTGGCTTTGATCCGTCGGTGGAGGAGATCGGGCGGCACGCGGCGCGTCTGGCGCGGGTGTCGGCGGCTGTCGGATGGCTGCCGCGCAGGGCGTCGGGGGTGAGGATGCGGCACGTGAGTATCGAGGGGAGGTTGGCGACCCGGCTGGAAGGCCCCACGCGGGCTGCGGGTCTGCTGCGCCTGTCGTCGTTCCCGAACGTGGATGTGCTGGAGGCGGACCGCGGCAGCGGTGAGGTGCGACCGGTCCGGTTCACGAACATCGCACCGCTCAGAGTGCCGGACGACGGGCAGGAAAGCTGATGAGCGCGGTGCTAATGGAAAAGAAGGCCGCCACAGCCCAGGCCCCCGGCCGCCCCACGAAGGGGGAGACGGATCCGGGCAGGCCTGGAATCTACGTGGCGCGGGCAGAGCTCGTGCTCGCCCGCGCAGACCATCGGCGGCTGACGGCGGCCATTCTCGATCCCGATCCTCTGCAGATGATGGCGGCCGCGTGCGCGCATGCCGACAGCGAGCGGGGCGAGCAGGCCGAACTGATCGTGGACCTGGTGCCGGTCTCCGGCCGCAAGGTGGCCCGGTGGCGCCGTCGGCTCATGCGACGCGCGGCGCGGCGCGGACCGTCGGCGTACGGGGAACAGGTCGGGCCAGGCTCGGGGGGCGATGGCCTTGCGGGATTGGTGTTCGGGCAGGCGCTGGCGGGGCTGAACGGCGGGCAGTCGCTCGGCGCTGGCCGTTCGCGGAGTAGGTCCGCGCCGCGGCCGCGGCAGACGGACCTGGCCGACGGGGTGGGGAAGTTCCTGCCCGGAGTGGACGGACAGGTTTTCGCGGTGCAGGTCCTCGTCCGGGTCAAGGCGCGGCATCCGGCGCGGGCGCAGACGCTGCTGCATCAGGTCATGGCGGTGATGGATGCCTGGAGTGGGGAGAACTGGTGGCGGCCGGTGGGGCCGCGTCGTACGGGGTGGCGGCCGTACAGCAACGTTTGGTGGCGGCGGTCCTCCTTCGACCGCAGATTTCGCACCGGCGAGTTCGCTCCGTCGAGGCGGCAGTGGGTGACGGTCAGGGAGATCGCCGCGTTGCTGAAGCCGGCCACGGTGCACTGCGAGGCGGTAAACGTGGTGCGTACCGGAGGGGTGGTGCCGCCGGCGTCGCCGCGGCTGCCCGAGTGGACCGGGCAACCGGGCGTGGTGCCGCTGGGGCGTGTCCTGGGTGCGGACGGCCGGGCGCGCCTGGCTGCGGTGCCGCAGAGGGATGTGTTGTTCGGTGCGTCGTTCGGGAAGTCCGGGTTCGGCAAGAGCGAGCTGGCCCTGCTGCAGGCGATCACTCTGGCGTATGGGGGGCTGGGTGTGTGGTTCCTCGACCCTCATGGTGCTGCCGTGAAGCGGGCGATGCCGTATCTGGCCCATCCGGCGCTGCGCGAGAGGGTGTGGGTGATCGACCTGAGCGTCAAGGACCCCACGGCGCGGGTCGGGGCATGGAATCCGCTGTCGATGGAGCATCGCACCGCGGCACAGGTCCAGGACGTGATCGGCGCGGTGGTGGGCGGCCTGGCCTCGGCGCAGGGCTGGGGCGACGGTGCGCCGCGCGCCAGGGCGATCCTGTCTCACGCCGTGCAGGTCCTGGCGCACCTGGCGCTGGAGATGTGCCGCAGGAGGCGTCCGGATCTGCAGCCCACCATATTCTCGATCACCCGGCTGCTCACCGATGAGGAGTGGCGCGAGGGCGTCCTGGAACATCTCCCGGTCAAACTGCGCCGCTTCTGGAGCACCACTTTCCCCAAGTACGAGGGCAGCGCGGTCCCGGTGGTCACCCAGACCCTGGAGCAGCTGGAGACGTCGGATTCGCTGCGGGCGTTCCTAGGTCAGCCGCGGTCGACATACGACATGCGGCACGCCATGGACACTTCGAAGATCCTGCTGCTGCGCTGCTCCGGGACGGGTTCATCCGACCAGGTCATCACCTCATTGCTGCTCTTCGACCTGTTCCTGGCCGGCTGCTCGCGTGAGGGCGTCGACCCGGACCTGCTGGAGACGATGTTCGCGTTCTGCGATGAGCTGACCGCCATCGACGGGGCGTCGCGCGGCTATGTCGCCGCGATCCTGGAGCAGCTGCGCAAGTACGAGCTGAGGCTGATGGGGATGACCCAGATGGTGATGCGTCTGAGTGCTGAAACGCGGATGGCACTCATGCAGAACCAGTCGCTGCTGTCCGCGTCGGCAGCCGACAGCGACGAGGCCGCGTTCGTCACCAAGCGCATGGAGCCGGTCTCTCCCCAGACCTTGCTGTCCTTGCCGAAGTGGAACTACGTGATGTCCACGATGCTCCACGGCGAGCGCACAACCCCGTTCCGTGTCGCTGGCGTGGCCCTGCACCAGGTCCTCGCCGACTACCACCACCCCGAGCTCCTGCCCGATCTGGAGCGTGCCGTGGACGACAACCTGCGGCGCCGGACAGTCGGCGAGATTTTGCGTGACCTAGAAGGCGACGACACCGGCAGCCGGCCCGGCCTGGACGACCGGATCCTCGCCGAGCTCATCACCACCCGGCCCGCCCCGAAGACGTGTCCGGAGCGACCCACGGAAGCAACCATGCCCACATCCGGAGTCCGGCCTGCGGCCAGCGGAAGCGAGATCGGCTGATGACCACCGCCCCCTCCCCCGCTGCCACCAGCCTGCCCCGCCTCGGGCAGCGGCTGCTGCCCATCCTCTACCAACACCGCTTGGTCGCCACCGGCCAGCTTCACCGGATGCTGACCCCACACACTCAACGCCCCGTCTACCTGCGACGCATCCTGAACCAGATGCGCGACCAGGGGCTGGCGGACTGCACCGCTCGCCGAGCCGGGAAGAAGGGCGGTCCTGAAGCACTGTGGTTCGTCACACCGCGCGGCGCAGACATCGTCGAGGCCAGCCGGGAAGTCACCCCACGGGCCTACCGCATCAATCCCGAGACCGCAGCCTCCCAGCTCCAGGAACACACTCTGGCCGTCGTCGAGACCGGGCTCGCGTTCAGCACCTGGGCCCAGGCTCTCGGCGACGAGTGCGGGCCGCTGGACTGGGATCCAGAGCTCGTCCACCGCGTCCGCGACGGCGAGAACCGACTCAGAGACGACGCCCTGCTCATCCCCGACGCCGTCCTGCGCTACACCCGCACCACACCCACCGGGCGCCGGATCCTCACCTACTTCCTCGAGATCGACCGGACCACCATGCAGGTCGGACGCCTCGGCCGGAAACTCACCTCCTACGCCCGCTACGCCACCTACGTGCCCGCTCCCCCACCCGGTCGCCGCATCACCACCGCCGCGGGACCAGGCCGCGAGGCCTGGCGCGACCGCTACCCGGCCGTACCCCGCCTCCTGGTCGTCCTCACCGGAGCCAGTGAGACGGTCCTGAGAAACCGTACCGAGGACCTGCGCGCCCTGGCCGCCGCCGACGCCCGCGTCCGGCGAACCCCCCAACTCGCCGTCGGCATCACCACCCTCGACCAGCTGACAGCCCAGGGCCCGTTCGCTCCGATCGTCACCCCCCTCCTCGGCGAACAGACCCCCGGCGATGTCCTCCTCGCCACCTCGTCAGCGTCATGAGGCAGCCCAGTGCAGTTACTGTCCGCCGAGCGTGCCGGAGTCTTTCCACCATCGCCTCCTCAGCCGTAATGACCTGACACAGTCCTATCCATTCTCGGCCCGATTTGGCTGATTGCATCGCATCGCTGGGTCGCAAAAGCCTTTATGCCCGGTGTGGTTGGTGTGATCTTGCCTAGTGTGAGTCTTCGCATCTTCAACGTGATCCTGCGGCACTCCGTGAACTCCTCAGGATCGACAGGCGCAGGTGGCAGCGGGTGACCGCATATGCATCGGGAGACATCGTGATGGCCCATACGCACATGCGACGTTTTCGCTCGCGAATGACGTCGTTCCAACCGGCGGGAGCATTCCTCCTCGCTGGCTCATTCCTCCTTGCCGCGTGCAGCAGTGGCCCAGAGACGCCGGAGGCGAAGCCTCCCACGCACTCCGCACCCAAGGCGACACCGTCCAAGACGGAGACCCCGGTGACCCCGGCGGACCCGGTGGAGACAGCGAAGAAGGAAGCGATCGCCACCTACCTTTCGCACTGGAAGGAAGTGGAGAAGCGCTACGCCGACAAGGCAGGCAAGGCAGGCGACCTCAAGAAGTACGCGGCCTCAGCCGCTCTTTCCCAGGTCGAGACGGGCGCAGCAGACATGCGGAAGAAGAACGCGATCGTTCTGGGAACGGTCGCCGTGGGCAACCCGACCGCCACGAGCGCGGATATCAACCGCAAGATCCCCCACGTCATTCTCTCCAGCTGCCTGGATATCTCCCGGTGGACAGTCACTGACCTCGACACGCAGAAGCCGGCCGCCTTGCCTAGGAACAGGCTCCTTCGCTACGTGATCAAGGCAACCATCGAGAAGTGGCCCGAGGGATGGCGCGTCATCCGCGATGAGCCGCAAGGCCAGAAGTGCTGACCCCTCGGAGTGCAGCAGTCGCAGGCGTGCTCGTGCTCGTCGCCTCAGCGTTCTCCGCTGCCCCTGCTTACGCAGACGACCCCGGTGGAGCGGGCGGTACGAAATGCGGCCCCTTCTTCTGCGAGGTGGAAGTCGACGTGCCTGGCTCCGGCGGCAACGGGGGCGGGTCACCGGCCCCAGGCGGGAGCTCGGGGGGAGGCGGGGGAGAGAGCGGCGAGCCGCCAACCACCCAGCGTGTATGCACGTACACGAAGCTCAACCCGCAGCCGCCCGCTGGGAGTCTGGACTGGGAGGGGCACGCACCCGGGGACGGCGCAGTGCACGAAGAGCGTTGCACCTTCAACCATGGCCCCAGCCCCACGACTTTCGTCCGAAACGTCTGGTCTGCCGCTCCCCCTGGACCGGCCGCTGTCGACCCAGCCGTCCTGGCCCGGCAGGCCGTGGACCAGATGGTGTTGCGCGGCCCGGAGATCGGGATCACACCGAGGCCGGCTGGCATGGGCTTGGTCGGGATGCCGGTCTATCTGTGGACGGAGCGGGGCCCGGAGACGTATGGGCCGAACGTCGCCTCCGCGTCCGCGGGTGGGATCACGGTGACCGCGACGGCGAAGGTGGCGCGGATCGTGTGGCAGATGGGCGATGGGAAGACCGTCACCTGCACCACCCCTGGCACCCCCTACAAGCCGGCCTACGGCACGAAGTCGTCGCCGGACTGCGGTCACCGTTACGCCAAGCCGTCGACGGCCGGCGCCGGGACGTATCACGTGGTCGCGACGTCGACCTGGACGATCGACTGGCAGGCCACGACCGGGCAGTCCGGGCAGATGTCCCAGACCCGGCAGAGTGCCGTGGACATCCGGGTCGGCGAGCTCCAGGCCGTCGGCAGCTGAAGCACCCCGTCGGTTCCAACGAAGAAAGCGAAGGCGAGAGATCGTGAGCAAGACGGCGGTTCCGGCCGGCACGGGCCAGGTCCCCGCGCAGCCGACGCACTCCCAGATCCCAAGTGCGGCAGTCGGGTTCAAGGCGCGAAGGCGACGTCCCGGCATGTATGCGCTAGCGATCGCGCTGATTGCGGCTGGCGGAGGCGGCGGGTTCCTCGCCTTCCAGGCGACAGGGGAACGCACCCCCGTCCTGGCCGTGGCCAAGGGCGTCGAGGCCGGAGACGTCATCAAGGACTCCGACCTGATCGAGGCCCAGGTCCAGCTCGACCCGGCGCTGAAGCCGGTCCTGGCCGCCGAGCGGGAGAAGGTAGTCGGCAAGCGGGCCTCGGTCGCCCTGACACCGGGCGCACTGCTGACGCAGGGCCAGGTCACCACCCGCACTCTGGTCAAGCCGGGTGAACGGCTGGTCGGCATTGGGCTGAAGACGTCACAGATGCCCGCGAGCCGTCTCTCGCCCGGTGACAAGATCCTTGTCGTCTCCACCCCCGCCGACGGCCAGATCACCGGAGAGAAGGCCGACGAGGACGCCGCCCCGCAGCAGATCGCCGCCCGGGTCGTACGAGTGGGAGAGCGGCAGCAGACAACGGGCGAGCAGGTCATCGACGTCGCGGTGCCCTCACAGTTCGGGCCCGCTCTCGCGGCGCAGGCCGCGACCGGGAACGTCGCGCTCGTCGTCGACGGACCGGGAGAGTCCTGATGGCCGTGATCACCCTGGTCGGACTCCCGGGCGCTCCGGGAGCGACGAGTACGGCGCTCGCGCTGCTGCGGACCTGGCCGCTGGAAGCCGGCCGGCGACTGGTCCTTGCGGAGTGCGACCCGGACGGTGGTGCCGTGTTACCCGGGGCGCTCCAGAGCGCTGTGGTCGCCGACCGTGGCCTGCGGAATCTGACGGAGTCCTCCCGTACGCAGGACCTCGTCACCGCGTTCTGGCCGCAGCTGATCGCCCTGGAGAACGACGAGAAGCGCTCGGAGCGCAACCGGCTGCTGCTGCCCGGCCTGACCGCGATGCACCAGGCCTCCAGCCTCGCCCCCGTATGGGGACAGCTCGCCGACCTGTTCACCGGGATCGAGACCCACGCCCACGACGTCCTGGTCGACCTCGGCCGCTCCGGCGCGTTCGGCCCCGCCGGCGTCCTCGCCCTGCGCGCAGACACCGTCTTGGTGGTAATGCGCGGAACGCTGCGCAGCATGCACGCCGCCCGCTCCCGGATCCAGGCCCTGCGCACCCTGATGGACGGTGACTCCGGCCAGGGAGCCGGCGCGCTCGGCATCCTCCTCATCCGCCAGGGCCCCTACGGCCCCCGCGAGGTCCAGGTCGAGCTCGGCGTGCGGGTTGTCGCGGCGCTGCCGTACCGGCCGGAGGAGGCGGCTGTGCTGTCCGACGGCGCGTCCGAGGGCCGTGGGTTCATGACGTCGAAGCTGATGAGTGCCGCGCGTGATGCGTCGACCCCGATTCGACAGCAGGTCGCCTCCAGGCGGGCGCGGGTCGCCTCCCCTTTGCAGCAGCGGCTGATGAAGGCGGTGACGGATGCGCGCTGACCCGATGTACCCCG
Source organism: Streptomyces sp. NPDC056480 (assembly GCF_042795405.1). Lineage (NCBI taxonomy): Bacteria > Bacillati > Actinomycetota > Actinomycetes > Kitasatosporales > Streptomycetaceae > Streptomyces > Streptomyces sp. NPDC056480. Next base: position 13,503 of record NZ_JBHTSA010000107.1, read on the forward strand.
CGGCCGTCCCTCCGCCTGCTGTTCCGTCTCAGGCTCCGGCTCACGTTCCTGATCCGGGTGTAGTCGCGCATCCGGGGCTGCCGGGTGCCGCCTACGACCCGCGTCGTGGTGGGCAGGCCGCCGCACCGGCGATAGTCAACGGTGCCTCCGTGCCCCAGGTGCGGGTCGACGCGCGCGCGGCTGGTGAGATCAAGCGGAAGGTCAACGACCTGCTCCTGGCTGAGGCGAAGCTGAACCGCGGCCTGGTCGGCGCCGTGCGTGAGCAGCGGGCCCGCGCTCTGATCAACGAGCGGGTCGCGGTCTGGGGCGACGCTGCCCGTACCTCTCGTGCGGTCACGGCCGGTGAGGAGGAGCAGCTTGCCGCGCTCGTGTTCGACATGCTCTTTCGCTCCGGTCGTCTCCAGCGCCACCTCGACGACCAGCGGGTGGAGGATATCTGGATCAATGGCTGTGACCGTGTGTTCCTCAAGTACAGCGGCGACAGTGAGCCCGTCGCGGCCGAACCCGTCGCCGAGTCTGAGGAAGAACTTCAGGAGCTGGTCCGTGATCTGATCCGCGCCAGCGGTCAGTCCGGCCGTACGTTTTCCACCGCGTCCCCTGACGCCGCGATCCGCCTGTCCGACGGCTCCCGGCTCCAGGCGCTGCACCCGGAAATCACCGGTGAGCGGACGTTCGTCACGATCCGCCGCCACCGTCTGCAGAACGCCACCCTGGACGACCTCGTCACCGCCGGCGCCATGGACACCACCGTCGCCGGTCTGCTGCGCGCCTGTGTGAGGGCGCGGCGCAACGTGATCGTGGTGGGCGAGCAGTCGTCGGGGAAGACGACCCTGATGCGGGCATTGTTGCGGGAGATCCCGCAGCACGAGCGGTTCGGCACGGTGGAGACCGAGTTCGAGCTGTGGGCCCATCAGAACGGCTACCACACCCAGGTCGTGCCGATGGAGGCCCGTGAGTCCAATGGCGAGCGGGTCGATGGCCGCGCGGTCGGCGAGATCACCCTCCTCGATCTGATGTATCGGGCCAAGCGCATGTCCCTCAAGCGTGTCGTCGTCGGCGAGGTCCGGGGGCCGGAGATCACCGCGATGATGCAGGCCCTGACCAGTGACCGGCCCGGGTCCATGTGCACGATGCACGCCTCCGAGCCGCATGTCGTCTTTGACCGCATTGCCGAGCTGTACCTCCTGGCCCGCGGCAACTTCTCCGAGCAGCTCGCCTACCGGCAGATCGCGAACGGCCTGCATTTCGTCGTCTTCATGTCCGTCGACGAGTCCGGCCCGGCGCCCAGGAGGCTCGTCAGCCACGTATGGGAGATCACCGGCATCGGCGAGAACGGCCGCCCCGCCTACAACGAGATCTTCCGCCCCGCCTCCGAGGACGATCTGCGTGCCGCCCCGGCTGCCCCGCTCTCGCCGCGTTCGCGCCGGCGTCTGGAGCTGGCCGGGTTCTCCACCCATGTCCTGGATCAGGCTGCGGCCTGGAACAGGGGGCTGTGATGGGCGCGTTGTGGTGGGCCCTGTGCGGGGCGATGCTCGCCGGCGGCCTGGTGGCCGCGGTCGTCGCCACGATCGGCACGACTGCCCCCAAGGGTCAGGGCCGTACGGCCCGGTGGCGGGCCGAGTGGTCGGGCGGCCCCGACGGACAGCAGCGTGCCGCCCGCCGCCGTCTCCTGATCGTCGCCGCTGTGGCCACGACGGCTGTGGTGTGGCTGGCCTCGGGTGTGTTCGTCGCCGCGCTCATTCTCGGCGGCTCCGTGATCGGGGTGCCCTGGCTGCTTGCCTCCGCGACCTCCGCCAAGGGCCGGATCGCCAAACTGGAGGCGCTCGCCGACTGGACCCAGCGCCTCTCCGAGATCCTCCGCCTCGGCTTCGCCCTGGAGCAGGCCCTGATCACCAGCCGGAAGAACCCGCCCCCGGCGATCGAGGACGAGGTCGGCGAGCTCGCCGACAAACTGAAAGCCGGCTGGCTCCCCGTCGACGCGCTGCGCGACTTCGCAGGCCTGCTCGACGACGTCACCGGCGACAAGGCCTGCGCCGCCCTGATGCTGTGCGCCGTCGACCCTGGCCCCGGCCTCGCCCAGGTCCTCGAGGACGTCGCCGCCCAAGTCCGCGAGGAAGTCGCCGCACGCCGCCGCATCGAGGCCGACCGCGCCAAGTCCCGCACCGCGATGCGCACCATGACCCTCATCTGCATGGCTCTGGTCCTCATCGGCTTCCTCATCCCCTACACCGCCCCGTACGCGACCCTGCTGGGCCAGCTCGTCCTCGCCCTGCTCGGTGCCGCGTTCTCCGCGGTCCTGTGGTGGACCCGCAAGCTCGCCACCCATCAGCCGGTACCTCGCTTCCTCATCAACGACCCCCGCAGCCAGGTCAAGCAGCCCGGCCCCGCCGAACCCACTGCGGAGGTGTCGGCCGCATGAGCCAGACCGCCCTGATCGTCTGCGGCGCCGCCACCGGCGCGGGCATCGCCCTCCTGGTACGCGAACTCGTTCCCTCCGCGCCCCGCCTCGGGCCCGCGCTACGCCGCCTTGATCCGCCCGCGGTCCGCCCCGGCGACCAGCCGAGCCGTGCGAACGCCGTCGGCGCTGCGTGGGCCGGACGCCTCGCCGAGCGCATGCCCGGCCGGATCCCGCGCGCCGACCTCGACCTGCTCCACCAGAGTCCGGAGCAGTTCGTCACCAACAAGCTCGCCCTCGGGCTCCTCGGCCTGCTCGTCCCGCTCGTCCCGGCGGTCGGCTGGGCCCTGATGGGCCTGCCCGTCCCCCTCTTCATCCCTGCCGTCGCCGGCCTGCTGCTCGCCGCGGTCCTGTGGTTCGTGCCCGACTGGGCCGTCGCGACCGAAGCCACCAAGGCCCGCACAGAGTTCGCGCACGCCGCAGCCGCCTGGATGGACCTGGTCGCCACCCGCATGGCATCCAACGTCGCCGCCGACCAGGCACTGGAAGACGCCGCCCGCATCGGACAGGGCTGGGCATTCACCCGCATCCAGGAAGCCCTCCTGCGCGCCCGTACGGAGAAGTCCTCCCCGTGGCAGGCCCTGGCCGACCTCGGCACCCAGCTTCGCTTGCCCGTCCTCAACGACGTCGCCGACATCATGCGCCTGTCCTCCGACGACGGCGCTTCCGTCTACGACACCCTGCGCAACCGCGCCAAGAGCCTGACCAACGAACTGCTCACCGCCGAGGCCGCCCGTGCAGGCGCCGACAGCGAGAAACTCCACACCCCCGCCGCCCTCCTCGCCGTGATCGTCATGATCGCTATGGCGTTCCCGGCGGTCCTCAACATCTTCTCCATCTGACCCGCATAGCCCGCATCACTCGAAGGGGAGCCCACCTCATGAAGACCAGCCCGCTGCTCCGCGCCCAGGCCGCCGTGACCGCCTGCGCCTGGGCGATCCGTACACGCCTCGAAGAAGTCCAGCAGGAGGCGAAGGACCGTGGGGACCGCGGGGACAGCCCGATCTCCACCGTGGTCATCATCGTCGCGGCCGTCGCTGGCGCCCTCATCATCGCCGGCGGTCTCGCCGCCGCCTACGGGCGGGCCAACGGCAAGCTCAGCGGCATCCTCGGCGGCTGACCTCCAGGAACTCAAACTCCTCATGTTCACCGCCCTCGAACCTGCCGAACGGGACAGGGGATCGTCACCGATCCAGGTGGCGATCCTCTTCCCGGTCGTGATCCTGCTGATCTTCGCGATCGTGCAGGCCTTCCTCGCCGCCTACGCCCACAACGTCGCCGCGACCGCCGCACGCGAAGGCGTCTCCGCCGGCCGCATGTACGGAGCAGGCCCGGGAGACGGGGCGGCCAAGGCACGCGCCGCGGTGAACACGCTCGGCGGAGACCTCCTCGTCGACGCCCACGTCTCCACCGCGGGCAGCGCCACCGACCGCATCCGGATAACCGTCCAGGGCCGCGCGATCTCCCTCCTCCCCGGCATGGGCGGCTGGCCGGTCACCGCCTCCGCCTCAGGCCCCGTCGAGCGATGGACCACCGCAGGAGGCCGATGATGCGCAGCCCACTCCACCGCCTTCGTCGATCCGTGCGACACAGCGCGGACCGGGGCGACGCTGCAATTGAGGCGGTCATCGTCGTGCCCCTCCTGATCGCGATCGCCCTGGTCGTCATGGCAGGGGCCCGTCTCTCCCTCGCCGGGCAGAAGACCGACGCCGCCGCCCAGGCCGCCGCCCGCGCCGCATCCCTCGAACGCACCCCCGCAGCCGGACAATCGGCAGCCCGCCGCGCGGCCGCCGACGCCCTCGGCGAGCGGAACCAGTCCTGCACCTCCACCCGTGTCACGGCCAACACCAGTGGCCTGGGCGCCCAGCTGGGCCAGGTCTCCACCGTCACTGTGACCGTCTCGTGCACCGTCCCCCTGGGCGACCTGCTTCTGTTCGGCGGCGGGCCAGGGATACGGACCACGACCTCTTCATTCACCTCGATCGTTGACGCTTTTAGGGAACGTGGATGAGCCTCAAGCACCCCGCCAGGCGCTGGAACTTCGGCGAGGACCGAGGCGCGGTATCCCCCTTCGCCGCCATCATCACCGTCCCTCTGCTCTTCCTCGGCGGCTTCCTCGCTGTCGACGCCTTCGGCGTCACCCGCGCCCATGAACGCACCGACGGCATTGCCACCGAAGCCGCGCGAGCCGCCGCCCAGGCCATCGATCCCGCCCTCGCCGTCACCGGCGAGGGCGTCGTCGCCGACCCCGAGGCCGCCGCCTCCGCCGCCCGCGCCTACCTCAACCAGGCCGGCGCCCGCGGCACGGTCACCGTCTCCGGTGACGGCCGCCGCATCACTATCCGCGCGACCGGCACCTACCGCGGCGTGTTCGTCCCCCACACCTGGACCGTCCACGCCAGCAGCTCCGCGACCCTGCTGCACGGCACGACCCAACCTGTGAAGGACTGACCGCTGATGCCCGCTCCCCGCTCCCTCGGGCGGCGCCTACTGCGCGCCCTGGTGTCCACGGTCGTCCTGACCGCTCTCCTGGCCGGCCTGCCCTGGCTGCTCTACGCCACCACCACCGCCGTCTGGGCCCAGGGCACCGAAGCCATCGCCCACCTGTTCACCCGCCAGGACACCGGCGCCGCCTTCATGCTCGCCCTGTGCGCGATCGGATGGATCGCCTGGGCCAGCTTCACCCTCTCCGTCCTGCTGGAGATCCCCGCCCAACTCCGCGGCCGCAGCGCCCCGGCCCTTCCCGGACTGCGCCTGTCCCAGCGCGCCGCCGGCACGCTCGTTTCCGGGGTCCTCGTTCTCTTCGCCTCCAGCACCCTCGCCTCCGCAACCCCCGCCCTCGCAGCGCCCATCACCGCCACCGCGACGGCTGAGATCGTCCAACCGGGTTCTGTGGCGACGACGGCGACGGCCGAGCGCGCCGCCGAGACGGCCGGTACGGAGCGGGCGGCGTCGCGTACGTACACCGTCCGCGACGCGCGTCCTGCCGAGAGCCTGTGGAGCATCGCCGAGAAGCTCTACGGCCACGGCGAGCTCTACACGAAGATCGCCGACGCAAACGAGGGCCAGCGAATGGCCGATGGCACCATCTTCAGCGTCGACGCACCCATCCAGGCCGGATGGATGCTCGCTCTCCCCCACTCCCCCACAGACACCACGCCCCCGGCTGCCGATGCAGGTCCCACCATGCACGCGGTGAAGGAAGGGAGCAGCACTCGTCAGCGCACGGGAGAGGCCACACGTGCCGACGCTGCGGCGAAGACGGTGGTGTCCGGTACGGAGTCCGGGCTGCAGCACACCGCAGGTCCGGCGGCCGGGGACACGAGTGACAGTCGCTTCCCCTCGGGCGCAGCGGGTACCGAGCAGCCGACGGAAGTGACGGTTCGCGAGGGTGACAGCCTCTGGACGATCGCCGGCGCACATGGCAATCCCGAGGACTGGCCCGCCATCTACGAGGCGAACAAGGGTGAACCGATGCCGGGCGGCGGCACCTTCGACAACCCCGACGTGATCCTCCCCGGCCAAGTGCTGGACCTTCCCGGGACCGGGGCCCCCAATGCACCGGCCCCGGACCGAAGCACGACCAAGCCGAAGACACCCGCTCCGACCGAGGACACCCAGCACTCGGAGGAGCCGTCATCCCCGAGTACCCCCGGAGCGGGCTCCGAGGCCGACCAGGACGCCCCGCCCGCCGCCACCCCGTCTCCCTCCTCCACCGCCCAGCCCTCGACCAGCCCGGCCCCCGTCCCTACCCCCCGCGCCACGAGCACTCCAGCGCCCGCCGTCGATCACAGCGCCAACGACTCCACCAGCACCTTCCTGTCCGCAGCGGGGGGCACCCTGGTCGCGGGGGGCGTGGTACTGATGCTCCGGCGACGGCGCACCCTGCAGCGGCGCCGCCGTGAAAACGGCACAGCCATCGTGATGCCCACCGGTCGTGCAGCGGTCACCGAGCAGGCACTGCGCAGCATGGACTCCACCTCCGAACTGCTGCTCCTGGACACCGCGCTGCGTACGCTCGCCTCCCGCCTTGCTGCCGAGAATCGGGCGCTGCCGCCTGTGGCGGCCGTGCAACTGGGTGCCGAGGGCGTCCTGCTGCACCTGTCCGAGACCGCGGACAACAGCGACGGGAAGAACTCGCTCGAGGCGGTGGCTCCGTTCACCGCGGTCAAGGACCGATCAGACGTGTGGTGGTGCCCGACCGGCTCTACCGACCTCGTGGAGAGCGACAAGCTTGCCGAGGTCACCGCTCCGTATCCGGGGCTCGTACCGCTGGGGGAAGACACAGGCGGCGGGGTCCTCCTCATCGATGTGGAGGAGTTCGGTGCGCTGCACCTGAGGGGAAGCCGCCGCCTGCAGATGCTGCGCACCCTGGGTATCTCTCTGGCTTTGTCTCCGCTGGGGCAGGTCGATGTCCTGGTCGCGGGTGAGGACACGGCCCCGGGTCTGTCGCTGCTCGACGCCCAGCGGGTCCAGCCGCATCAGGACCTCGCATCGGCCGCCGCCGCAGCGGACGCGCACCATGCCGACCAGCAGCAACTCATGGCCGATGCGGAACTGCCGGATCTGTTCCACGCCCGTGTGTCAGGAGAGGCCGAGGAGTTCCAGCCCCTGGTGGTGCTCTGCGATCTCGATACCTGCCCGGCTCCCGAAGCCGTCAGCCGGCTCGACAGCATCCTGGACGCCGAGCCCCTGTCGTCCACCGCGGTCATCACCAGCGGAGCGCAGCCCGCCCGTGCGGCCGTCAACGAGGTGTGGGAGATCGACACCGATGCCCCCGTCGTCGCGGTGCCGAACACCTCGCTGCACTGCGTGCTGGCGATGTGCAGCGACGACGAGTACGCCGACATCCTCACGCTCGCGGTGACAGCAGACTCCCCCACCGGCGTACCCGCCGCAGAACCCGTCCCTCTGGCCAGGCTCCTCCCCGGTCTCGAGCCCGCCACGCCCACCGTTCCATCACCGGAGCCGGCCTCGAGTACAGGCGGGGCGGCGCCGAGTCTGCTGTCAGTCCTCGCCGAACTCGACGAGGATCCTGAGGACACGGGTGAGAAAGAAGATCACGAGGAGGAGGGGTCTGAGGCCGTCGGCGAAGCCGTTGCCCAGGCTTCGGTGACCGCCCGTCCTTCCTCACCGTCTGCCTCTGCCGGCGCCTCTGCCCGTGCCACGGCCGGCAGCGCCGGCGTCATTCCGGCAGTGCCGGTGCTGCCCGCCTCAGCGGCGCCGGGACACGTGGTCCTGCCCTCCTCGCGAGCCCTGCCACAGATCAGCGTCCGGCTGCCCGGCCCGGCCCCGGCCACTCCCCCGAGCCAGCCTCCCGCCCCCGCCACCACCCCTGCGCCCGTCGGCTCACCCGGGGCAGAGCCACCGGACATCGACTTCCCCCAGGACCGGCCAGTGGTCAGCGTCCTGGGCACGGTGGAGGTCACTGGGGCCCGCGGTACGGTCGACTCCAACCGGCGTACCCGGGCCATGGAACTGGCCGCGTTCCTCGTTCTTCACCCGGGCGCCACGGCCCCGCAGATCGATGAGGTCCTCTCGCCTCGCGGCGGGCTAACCAACCCCAATACCCGCAACACCCGCCTGCGTGATGTGCGGCGGTGGCTCGGTCTCGATGACGGGGGCCAGCCGTTCTTCCGCCGCATGACCAAGCACGCCGAAGGCCATCGGCTCCTCGGTGTGGAGTGCGACTGGATCCAGTTCCAGCTCCTCCACGACATCGCTCTCCAGGTTCCCCGCGACCAGGGCCAGGGCATGCTCCGCCGCGCGCTCGAGCTGGTCCGCGGCCGCCCCTTCTCCGGCGTCAGCTCCACCTACTACGGCTGGGCCGAGCCGATCGTGGAGGACATCAACGACAAGGTCGTCAACAGCGCCAGTCTGCTGGCGAACTGGTACCTCGAAGCCGGTGACGGCCCGGGCGCGCTGTGGGCAGCCAGCCGCGGTCTGGAGGTAGCCAGGGAACGCGAGGAGCTGTGGCGCCACCGCTTCCGTGCCCTGGCTCTCCTGGGTGACCACTCCGGACTTGAGGAAGCCATTCAGCGGCTGGAGGCTCTCCTCGTGGACCACGGATGGGCTATGGAGGAGGAGACCTCCGAGACCATTCGCATGGTGCAGGCCACCCGCCGCTGACCTATCGCCGAGAAGGGGTGGGGCCGCCAAGCCGGTGCTCCCACCCTTTTCCGTTCCCGACCAGCTCCGGGGACCGCGCGGCCTCTTGGCACGGCCGGCGCGTCCGCGATTACAGACAGTCCAAGCACTCGCCCCGGCTGCCCGGTGGCCGCCTCTCAAGAGGCGCCGGCGATGTGGTGGGTCACTCCTGAGTGGGAGTAGTGCCCGGTCACTGGATGGACCTCCCATTGCGGCAGCTCTCTGTTCGACGCCACGGCGGTGCCACGCAACTCACGCTTCGGCCAGTAGAGGCTTCTCTCGAGGGGCGCTTTGCCGTTGGGCAGCCGTCAATGACAGTCCCCTCACGACGGATTCGGGCATGAGGCGCGCAGGCTGACACCGTCGGCTTCGACGGCGGCCTGGATCTGGGCAACGCGCTCAGCGTACGAGGGCGGCGCGTGGGTCGGCTGTTCGTCACCGCGGGGCTTGGGAACCGCGGCAGGGGACGCACCTCGCGCGGTTCCCCCTGCCACGCAGGCTGCGGCCCGGTCTTCTCGCTCGCGGTCGCAGGTCCGGCACGAGCCGCTGGTGTCGAGATCGATTCCGTCGTCGCACCGGGTGCTGGTGCAGTCGCCTCGGCGGACGAGGGCAAGCCCTAGGCCAACGGCCTTGCGGATCCCGGGGCTTTCAACGGATTCGGCGTCAGTCTCGTATCCGTGCTGCTGCCATCGGCGCCTCACACGGTTCACCAGCTGGAGCGTGGTGATCTCCCGGGCGAGTTCCGTACGGATTTCGTCGACGAGGATGCTGGGCACAGGAGACGGAAGCCGGTCGCGCAGCTGGCGAGGGAGCATCGAGAGGGACGGTTTCGCCGCCGGGTGGCCGGTACTCCCACCGATGTGGATCCCACCGTGGGCTATGTCGGACTGCCGGACCAGGAGGAACACTTCGCTCACCCGGCAGGAGGCGACGAGTGCACGTCGATCAGCGTGACGCCTGATTGGTGGCGGGGTCTGGCCGGGGAGAGCGCCCGCCTCAGGGCTGACGCGCTCTACATCGACGCCCGGCTCGACCTCGCTCACCGGCGTGTCCTCGCGGCTGCTCAGGGCCGCGACGCGGACTACGCACTCTCGGAGTCGCTGCTAGGACTGCTCGCCGAAACGGTCGGTCAGGTTGCTGCCGCGCCGACGCCGGCCAGTGCCGCGCGGCGCCCACTCAAGGACGAGCGTGCCCTCGTCACGACAGCCCGCCAAGTGATCGCCGACGGACATCCGGCCTCGGTGGCACTGCTTCCGCTCGCCGAGCTGCTCGGGGTCTCCCCCTACCGTCTGAGCCGCGCCTTCTCCCGCGAGCTCGGCGTGTCCGTCACCCGATATCGCAACCGGGTCCGCGTCGGCCAGGCCCTCGACCGACTGGAGCAGGGCGAGAACAGCCTCGCTGCCCTCGCCGCCGATCTTGGCTTTGCCGACCAAGCACACCTGTCCCGGACTGTACGCCAGCTCGTGGGCCACCCACCGACAGCGCTGCGGCAGTTGCTCGCACCCGGAACATGAGCCGCCGATATTCCCACAAGCCGGACGGGCCGCCCTGCTGGGCGGCCTCACTTCTCGTCGACAGCTTCCAGGTTACGCAGGGGCCGCATCCCGCCGGGCAGCTCCGGCAGCTGGAAGGAATACCGGCCCAGCATGTTGATGTGATGCCGGACGAACGGGGAAAGGCGGGCGACGTCCTCGTCGTGGACGTCGAAGCCGTCCGCCCTCAGCCTGCTGGTGGCGGCGTCCATGTAGCGGGTGTTGAACAGCACCACGCAGGTCTCTGAACTACGAGGGCTGAGTGGATCGGGTGACGATCTGGCTGAAGGTAGGCAGGCCGAGGTGGACCACGGTGGATCGGCGGGCGACTTCGGCGTCGAGCTGGGTGAGCTTGTCCTGGGCGGCGGCGAGGCTGACGCTGAGCCCGTCGACTTCGCCGAGCCAGCCTTCGCGTTCGGCTTCGGCGATCCGCGCGATGAGGTTGACTCGGATCTCGTCGAGGCGGGGCCGCTCGTGCGGGTCGACCCGAAGCATCGCGCATCGGACGTAGGCTTCTCTGAACTACGAGGTGAGGGCGACAGCTGAAGTTCGGTCGTCGGCCAGCTTTGAGCACGGATGGCGACAGCGGATGTGCACCAGCTCGGAATGGCACTCGCCCGGGGGCCGAGGTCCATGTGCGCGAGAACGGGAGGCACCCCCACGTCGCCTCGGGGCAGTGCACCGGGCTCGCGGCAATCCGTTTCCAGAACGCGATCAGGGCCCGGTCCTGGGTCGACGGCAGCGCCGCGAACAGCGTGTTGAACCACTCGTCCGGGATCGAGCGCGGGATCCGACGCGGAACACTCGGCCGGTAGCGGCCCACCCCGCTCCGGAGCCCAGGTGTCCATCGGGTTGTGGTGCGCGTGCGCGCGTCCCGAGCGTCGAGCCAGATTCAGCGGGAACGGGTTGAGCAGCAGCCCGGTGCCGGCGTCGCGGTGCATGTCGTAGAACCGGCGCAGCACCGTCTCACTGTGGACGACGGTCGAGGGGGCGTAGCCCGGTCCTGGACTCGGCTTCCCCGTCACCGGATTCGGGGCGCCCACGGACCGACTCGGCCCCCGCGTGACCGCGGCTGCCCTCGGCTTGACCGTGAGCTGAATCCAGCAGCTGAAGTCCCGCGCCTCGACACGCGTTGCCCGATCCCACGGCACGTCGACGGCCCGCAGGAACCGCCACCACCGCAGCAAGTCCATGCCGTAGGAACGAACTGTCGCCGCAGCCTTCCCGGCCGCCAGCAACTCCTGGAAGAAGGCTGCGACCGCCTCCACCACGACACCATCGCCGTCGACAAGCCGGTAGGGCTCGTACCGCTCGCCGGTCTCCACGAGTCGACCCAGCCGTGGAACCGAAAGCCTCGACAACTTCCGCTCGGGAACACGATCGTCCATCACGATCGCAAACCGTACTGCGCCGAATCGGAACCCGTGCCCTGAACTGCACAATCACCGTGCTTCGTTCAGTCAACGGGGCATGCTCGTGGATGCACTCGCTGCGGAATGACCGGCCGCAGGAGCCGAGGGAGAGTTTGCGGCGCTCGAAGTGGCCCAGGAATGCCTCCCACTCCTCGCTGGTGGGGACGCGGTATTCCTCGCCGGGTCGCAGGCTGCGGCGGCGGGCGATGAATGCCTGGTGGGCGGCGATGGCTGCGCTGGGATAGACGGCGTTGTAGTGCATCGTGGTTTTGATGTCGTCGTGGCCGGCGATGACATGCGCGATGTGCGGGGGCAGGCCGTTCATGATCGCGTCGGTGATGAACATCCTGCGGAAGTCGTGGGGCTGGTAGTCGAGCAGCTCGCCGGCGGCGTCGGTCAGCTGGGCGGCCTCGATGACTTCGTTGAGTGCCTTGCGGATCGTGTTGACCGACAGGATGTGGTCCTCGCCGTTGACTTGCCATTGGAACAGCAGCGGCATGGGAGGGTTCCAAGCCCTCTCGGCCGCGTCGTAGCTGACCACCAGGGGAACGACCCCGTTGGCGCCGCGGATCCGGCAGACGATCGCGCTCAGGACGTCCGCGAGTTCGGGGGTGACCAGCAGGACGCGTTCCTCGTCGGTCTTCGACGGGGCGATCTGCAGCAGCGGGACGACTTCGCCGGTCGTGGGCAGCCGGTATTGCAGGATGTTGTGGTGGCTGAGCTCCAGCATCTCCTCGATCCGGATGCCGGTGTGCCGCAGCACCTCGATCGTGGCCCAGGCCCAGAAGGCTCGGTTCTCCGCGGCCTTGAGGTCGGTCCGCCGGCCGTCGGGCTGGAGGTGGGCGGTGGTGGTGCGGTGCGGGTCGGCGGCCCAGTTTGAGGTGCGGGCCTTGCGGTAGGTCTCGCCGAGCACGGTGAATTCGGTTCCGGCCGGGATGGCTTCGATGGCGCCGAGGCGGGTCCGCGTGTCCTTGAGGTGTTGGTCGGCGGCGCGGACGAGGGCGGGAAGGTGCGGGAGCCGTTCGCGGGTCCGCTGGTGTGACCAGGACTTCTGCCGCTTCTGGCGCTTCTTGTTGGAGACCGCGGAGATGGGGCAGCGGACAGCGTACTGTCCCCAGCGAGCCGGTTCCTCCAGGGCCCACTGGGCAAGGTCTAGGTAGAACGCCCTCACCGACATCATGAGGGTCGGCGCGTCCTTCCTGGGGACGCTGGCCTCGGTGACCGTTCCGTTGGGCTGGCGGTGGCGGACACTCTTGGTGGCCAGGCGGCTTTTCCAGCCCTCGGCGACTTCGGGCGCCAGGTCGAGGGAGTCGATGCCGGGGTGGTGTCGCTACAGGTCGGCCCAGAAGTTGGACGCCAGGATCCGGGACAGCCCCTGGAGCGAGTTGTAGTCCAGGGAGGGCTGGCGTTCGGTCAGGTAGTCAACGATGACGTCCCGGACCGGGCGGCAGTGCAGCTGGTAGCGGTCGACCAGGTCGCCGACGCTGATCTGTCCGGTGAAGGTCTCCAGGCGGCTGAGCGAGGCCGGGGCGTCGGGCGGGAACTGGCCGGCCGTCCGTAGCCAGGCGTAGGCCAGCATCGTGGCGTGGTTCCAGTACTTGCTGGCGGCCCACCGGATTTCCATGAGGTCGCCGACGGTGCAGTCCTGGATGGTGCCGCCTTTGGTGGCCAGCACCGCGCAGATGACCACGCGGGCGGTGCCGCCCGAGCGTGAGGTCCATTGGTCGGATGGGACCGCTGCTTCGAGCCCCTGAGGCTGGCTGCTGCACTATCGCCCGCATTGCCAGGCCGCTACAGCCTCGGGCAGGTCGTCGACCAGGAGGACGACAACCTGCTGCTGGACATGCACCCCGACCCAGCGGACAGGGTCGCCTTCTCGTACCAGAAGTGCCAGGACGCACCCACGCATCGCCAGCGTGTGCTGGCTGCGATGCGCACCGAGATCCAGTCGCAGGTCAACACCTCATACGAGTCCCGCGAGGCGTCCCCCACGCTCGTGTCCGACGAGACCGGTCAGCCCCTGACCCCGCCGCCGAACACGTCTCGTACTTCCGCGGCCTGCGCTTCCACGACATCTCGATGGAGTTCGGCCATGGCGCCGGCGGCTTCGACGCCGTCGACCTGACCTCTGAGCTTGAATTTAAAGGTTTTCCCTCGGCTCGTTGGGTCGGGGGTTGTCCTTTTTGTGGTGGTGTTTGCCGACGGGGTGGCGGGGTGCGGGGCTGG
>NZ_JBHTSA010000108.1:0-27156 GCF_042795405.1 Streptomyces sp. NPDC056480
GCCCCGCGATCTCGCGGGGCGGCCCTCTCTCACGTACCGGGTCCTACTTCGCCGGTTCCGGCTCCGGCTCCTCGGCGGGCTCCGGCTCCGGGTCCACCGGGGTCTTCACCGATTCGAGGAGCAGCTGGGCCACGTCCACGACCGTGACGGACTCCTTGGCCTTGCCCTCGTTCTTCTTGCCGTTGACCGAGTCGGTCAGCATGACGAGGCAGAACGGGCAGGCGGTGGAGACGATGTCCGGGTTGAGGGACAGGGCCTCCTCGACGCGCTCGTTGTTGATGCGCTTGCCGATCCGCTCCTCCATCCACATCCGGGCACCACCGGCGCCGCAGCAGAAGCCGCGCTCCTTGTGGCGGTGCATCTCCTGCTGGCGCAGGCCGGGGACGGCGGACATGATCTCGCGCGGCGGCGTGTAGACCTTGTTGTGACGGCCCAGGTAGCACGGGTCGTGGTAGGTGATGAGGCCGTCGACCGGGGTCACCGGGACCAGCTTGCCCTCGTCGATGAGGTGCTGGAGCAGCTGGGTGTGGTGGATGACCTCGTACTCGCCGCCGAGCTGCGGGTACTCGTTGGCGATGGTGTTGAAGCAGTGCGGGCAGGTCGAGACGATCCGCTTCGCCGACTTCGGCTTCTTCGTCGACTCGTCCTCGTCGTCCTCGCCGAACGCCATGTTCAGCATGGCGACGTTCTCCTGGGCGAGCTGCTGGAACAGCGGCTCGTTGCCCAGGCGGCGGGGGGAGTCACCGGTGCACTTCTCGTCGCCGCCCATGATCGCGAACTTGACGCCCGCCATGTGCAGCAGCTCGGCGAAGGCCTTGGTGGTCTTCTTGGCCCGGTCCTCCAGGGCGCCGGCGCAGCCGACCCAGTAGAGGTAGTCGAACTCGGAGAGGTCCTCGACGTCCTTGCCCACGATCGGGACCTCGAAGTCGACCTCCTTGGTCCACTCGACGCGCTGCTTCTTCGCCAGGCCCCAGGGGTTGCCCTTCTTCTCCAGGTTCTTGAGCATCGTGCCGGCCTCCGAGGGGAAGGCGGACTCGATCATCACCTGGTAGCGGCGCATGTCGACGATGTGGTCGATGTGCTCGATGTCGACCGGGCACTGCTCGACGCAGGCGCCGCAGGTGGTGCAGGACCACAGGACGTCGGGGTCGATGACGCCGTTCTCCTCGGCGGTGCCGATGAGGGGGCGCTCGGCCTCGGCGATCGCCGAGGCGGGGACGTCCTTGAGCTGCTCCTCGGTGGCCTTCTCGTTGCCCTCCATGTCCTTGCCGCCGCCGGCGAGCAGGTACGGCGCCTTGGCGTGCGCGTGGTCGCGCAGCGACATGATGAGGAGCTTGGGGGAGAGGGGCTTGCCGGTGTTCCAGGCGGGGCACTGCGACTGGCAGCGGCCGCACTCGGTGCAGGTGGAGAAGTCGAGGATGCCCTTCCAGGAGAACTGCTCGACCTGGGAGACGCCGAAGACGGCGTCCTCGGCCGGGTCCTCCCAGTCGATCTCCTTGCCGGCCGTCGTCATCGGCTGGAGCGCGCCGAGCGCGGTGGAGCCGTCGGCGTTCCGCTTGAACCAGATGTTCGGGAAGCCGAGGAAGCGGTGCCAGGCGACGCCCATGTTCGTGTTGAGCGAGACCGTGATCATCCAGGTGAAGGACGTGACGATCTTGAGCGCCGCGACGAAGTAGGTGAGGTGCTGGATCGTGCTCAGGTCGAGGTTGTCGAGCAGCGCGATCAGCGGGTACGAGGCGAAGAAGCCCGGCTCCCAGCTCGTCACGTGGTGCTGGACGCCTTCGAGGGCCCGGAGCGTCATGATGCAGAGGCCGACGATCAGGATGACGGCCTCGACGAAGTACGCCTGGCCGGTCTTGGAGCCCGCGAAGCGGGACTTGCGGCCCGCCTTGGTCGGCTTGCTGAGCTGCCGGATCACGATGAGGGTCACGATGCCGAGGACCGTCATCAGGCCGAGGAACTCGGTGAAGATCTCGTACGGCAGCCAGTCGCCGATGATCGGGATGAGCCAGTCGGCCTGGAAGAGCTGGCCGAAGGCGTTGACGATCGTCAGGAGCAGCGAGAAGAAGCCCACCGCCACGAACCAGTGCGCGAAGCCGACGATGCCCCAGCGGTTCATCCGGGTGTGGCCGAGGAATTCCTTGACCAGGGTCACGGTGCGCTGGGTGGGGTCGCCGGTGCGGGTGCCGGCGGGCACGGGCTGCCCGAGGCGCACGAACCGGTAGATCTGCACGGTGGCACGACCGAACAGCGCGACGGCCACCACCGTGATGGCGATCGACACGATGATCGCGGCGAGTTGCATGAGGGGCTCCTCGGGCGGGCCTACTAAGCGGTAACTTATGGAGTCCGTGCTGAGATTACCCGTTCGGGGCCCCGTGCTGTAGCGGCGCTCGCGGTGATCTGTGTCGCTCAGGCAAACCTTGCCGCGCGACGCCTGCGGACTGCTGGAAGCGTACGCGCCAGGATCGTGAGATCCATCCCCAGCCAGTGGTGGTCCACATAGTGGAGGTCGAGCAGCTCGCGCTCCTCCCACGGCAGGTCCGAGCGTCCGCTGATCTGCCACGGGCCGGTCAGTCCGGGGCGTACGGAGAGCCGGCGGCGTCCCTCGCCCGCGCACTCGCGGTGCCCCGGGGTCAGGGGGCACGGCCCGACCAGCGACATCCGGCCGCCGACGACGTGCACGAGCAGCGGCAGCGCGGCCAGCGGGCTCTTCGTGCGGAAGGTCAGCATCGTGAAGGGCTCGCCCTCAAGGCCCGCCACCGTGCGGCGGCGCAGCACCGCGCCGTTGCCGCCGAGGCCGATGGACAGCGCGGTGCCCGCGATCAGGGGCGAGAGCGCGAGGAGTAGAAGGAGTCCGGCCGTCATGTCGACCGCTCGCTTCGCCGTCATGCGCTCGCACCCTTCGGCGGGAATCCTGGGATATGTCCGGACGCTTCGGACCCTCTCATGTGAACCTGGTCGAACCGGGGAACGGCACGCGCTGTGAGCGGCGGGGGCGGTGAAGAGTTGAGCCTCCTCCGCTCAGGTCTGTTGACGCAGTCCACGTCGTCATGCATCCTTGAGTCAGATCCACTCAAGTACGTCAGCTGGAGGAATCGAAATGGCACGTGCGGTCGGCATCGACCTGGGCACGACTAACTCCGTCGTCAGCGTTCTGGAAGGCGGCGAGCCCACCGTCATCACCAACGCCGAGGGTGCCAGGACCACGCCGTCCGTCGTCGCCTTCGCGAAGAACGGCGAGGTGCTCGTCGGCGAGGTGGCCAAGCGTCAGGCCGTCACCAACGTCGACAGGACCATCCGGTCGGTCAAGCGCCACATGGGCACCGACTGGAAGATCGAGATCGACGGCAAGAACTTCAACCCGCAGCAGATGAGCGCCTTCATCCTGCAGAAGCTGAAGCGCGACGCCGAGGCCTACCTGGGCGAGAAGGTCGTCGACGCGGTCATCACCGTGCCGGCGTACTTCAACGACTCCGAGCGCCAGGCCACCAAGGAGGCCGGTGAGATCGCGGGCCTCAACGTCCTGCGCATCGTCAACGAGCCGACCGCGGCCGCTCTCGCGTACGGCCTCGACAAGGACGACCAGACGATCCTCGTCTTCGACCTCGGTGGCGGCACCTTCGACGTGTCCCTCCTGGAGATCGGCGACGGCGTCGTCGAGGTGAAGGCCACCAACGGTGACAACCACCTCGGTGGTGACGACTGGGACCAGCGCGTCGTCGACTACCTGGTGACGCAGTTCCAGAACGGCCACGGCGTGGACCTGGCCAAGGACAAGATGGCTCTCCAGCGTCTCCGCGAGGCTGCGGAGAAGGCGAAGATCGAGCTCTCGTCCTCGACCGAGACCTCCATCAACCTGCCGTACATCACGGCCTCCGCCGAGGGCCCGCTGCACCTGGACGAGAAGCTCACCCGAGCCCAGTTCCAGCAGCTGACCTCGGACCTGCTCGACCGCTGCAAGGTGCCGTTCCACAACGTCATCAAGGACGCGGGCATCAACCTCTCCGAGATCGACCACGTCGTTCTCGTCGGTGGTTCGACCCGTATGCCGGCCGTCGCCGAGCTCGTCAAGGAGCTGACCGGCGGTCAGGACGCCAACAAGGGCGTCAACCCGGACGAGGTCGTCGCCATCGGCGCCGCGCTCCAGGCCGGTGTCCTCAAGGGTGAGGTCAAGGACGTCCTGCTCCTCGACGTGACCCCGCTGTCCCTCGGCATCGAGACCAAGGGCGGCATCATGACCAAGCTCATCGAGCGCAACACCACGATCCCGACCAAGCGGTCCGAGATCTTCACGACGGCCGAGGACAACCAGCCGTCCGTGCAGATCCAGGTCTACCAGGGCGAGCGCGAGATCGCGGCGTACAACAAGAAGCTCGGCATGTTCGAGCTGACCGGTCTGCCGCCGGCCCCGCGTGGTGTCCCGCAGATCGAGGTCGCCTTCGACATCGACGCCAACGGCATCATGCACGTGACCGCGAAGGACCTCGGCACGGGCAAGGAGCAGAAGATGACCGTCACCGGCGGCTCCTCGCTGCCGAAGGACGAGGTCGACCGGATGCGCCAGGAGGCCGAGCAGTACGCGGACGAGGACCACCGTCGCCGCGAGGCCGCCGAGTCCCGCAACCAGGGCGAGCAGCTCGTCTACCAGACGGAGAAGTTCCTCAAGGACAACGAGGACAAGGTCCCCGGTGACGTCAAGGCCGAGGTCGAGGCCGCGCTCGTCGAGCTGAAGGACAAGCTCAAGGGCGAGGACACCGCCGAGATCCGCACCGCCACCGAGAAGGTCGCGGCCGTCTCCCAGAAGCTCGGCCAGGCGCTCTACGCCGACGCCCAGGGCGCGCAGGCCGCGGGCGGCGACGCCGGCGCCGGCCAGCAGGCCCAGGCCGACGACGACGTCGTCGACGCCGAGATCGTGGACGAGGACAAGCCGAAGGGCGGCGCTGCCTGATGTCGGAGGAGACCCCGGGCTTCGAGGAGAAGCCCGAAGTCCCCGCCGACGGCACGCCCGAGGAGCCCGAGACCGCCGCTGCCGCCGCCTCCGCCGACAAGGCGGAGGGGGCGGCCCCGGCCGGGGACGCTACTGACGTAGCTCTGCTGGCGCAGCTGGACCAGGCCCGCAAGGCGCTCGAGGAGCGCACCGCGGACCTCCAGCGGCTCCAGGCCGAGTACCAGAACTACCGCCGCCGCGTGGAGCGGGACCGGGTCACGGTCAAGGAGATCGCCGTCGCGAGCCTCCTGAGCGACCTGCTCCCGGTGCTCGACGACGTCGGCCGGGCCCGGGACCACGGCGAGCTCGTGGGCGGGTTCAAGTCGGTGGCCGAATCGATGGAGACCGTCGTCGCCAAGATGGGTCTGCAGCAGTTCGGCAAGGAGGGCGAGCCCTTCGACCCGACGATCCACGAGGCCCTGATGCACTCGTACGCGCCGGACGTCACCGAGACGACGTGCGTGGCGATCCTGCAGCCGGGGTACCGGATCGGCGAGCGGACCATCCGGCCCGCCCGCGTGGCCGTCGCCGAGCCCCAGCCGGGCGCGGCACCGGCCAAGGACGACGCGAAGTCGTCCACGGACGAGGAGAGCGGTGCCCCCGAAGAGGGGTAGCGCGACCGACAGCACAGCGGTGACAGACCCCGGAGCAGTCCGGAAGGAGGGACGTCGATGAGCACGAAGGACTTCGTCGAGAAGGACTACTACAAGGTTCTCGGCGTCCCCAAGGACGCCACCGAGGCCGAGATCAAGAAGGCGTACCGGAAGCTCGCCCGCGAGAACCACCCGGACGCCAACAAGAACGACGCCAAGGCCGAGGAGCGCTTCAAGGAGATCTCCGAGGCGAACGACATCCTCGGCGACCCCAAGAAGCGCAAGGAGTACGACGAGGCCCGCGCCCTCTTCGGGAACGGCGGCTTCCGGTCACCCGGAGGCCCCGGCGGCGGCTCGTTCAACTTCGACCTGGGTGACCTCTTCGGAGGCACCCAGGGCGGCGCGGGCGGCGGCTTCGGTGGCGGCGGTGGCGGCATCGGGGACGTCTTCGGCGGCCTGTTCAACCGCGGCGCCGGTGCGGGCACCCGCACCCAGCCGCGGCGCGGCCAGGACATCGAGTCCGAGGTGACGCTCAGCTTCACCGAGGCCATCGAGGGCGCGACCGTACCGCTGCGGATGTCCAGCCAGCAGCCGTGCACGGCGTGTTCGGGCACCGGCGACAAGAACGGCACCCCCCGGGTGTGCCCGACCTGCGTCGGCACCGGACAGGTCTCGCGCGGCAGCGGCGGCGGCTTCTCGCTCACCGACCCCTGTGTGGACTGCAAGGGCCGCGGCCTCATCGCCGAGAACCCCTGCGAGGTCTGCAAGGGCAGCGGCCGGGCCAAGTCCTCCCGCACCATGCAGGTCCGCATCCCGGCGGGTGTCTCGGACAACCAGAAGATCCGGCTGCGCGGCAAGGGAGCACCGGGGGAGCGCGGCGGGCAGAACGGCGACCTGTACGTCGTGGTGCACGTCGACACCCACCCGGTCTTCGGCCGCAAGGACGACAACCTCACCGTCACCGTGCCGGTCTCCTTCACGGAGGCGGCGCTCGGCGGCGAGATCAAGGTGCCGACCCTCGGCGGCCCCGCGGTCACCCTCAAGCTGCCCGCGGGCACTCCGAACGGCCGGACCATGCGCGCCCGGGGCAAGGGCGCGGTCCGCAAGGACGGCACGCGCGGCGACCTGCTCGTGACGGTCGAGGTCGCGGTGCCGAAGGAGCTGGACGACAAGGCACGTGACGCTCTGGAGACCTATCGCGAGGCGACCGCCTCCGAGGACCCCCGGGCGGAGCTGTTCCAGGCCGCGAAGGGAGCGTGACCCGGTGGACGGGCGCCGACGCAATCCGTACGAACTGACCGACGAGTCGCCGGTGTACGTCATCTCGGTGGCGGCCCAGCTCTCCGGTCTGCACCCGCAGACCCTCCGTCAGTACGACCGTCTCGGTCTGGTCTCCCCGGACCGTACGGCGGGCCGTGGCCGGCGCTACTCGGCCCGTGACATCGAGCTGCTCCGTCAGGTGCAGCAGCTGTCGCAGGACGAGGGCATCAATCTGGCCGGGATCAAGCGCATCATCGAGCTGGAGAACCAGGTCGCGGCGCTGCAGAGCCGGATCGCGGAGCTGTCGGCGGCCGTCGACGGCGCGGCGGCGGCGATGCGGCAGCGTGAGGCCCAGGTGCACGCCTCGTACCGGCGCGATCTGGTGCCGTACCAGGACGTGCAGCAGGCGAGCGCGCTGGTGGTCTGGCGCCCGAAGCGCACCGGCGAGTAGTTCCGATACGGCGAAGCCCCCTCCGCGCGTCGCGGAGGGGGCTTCGCCGTTCCCGGGTTACGGGATGAGCTCCGCCACGATGTCGCCGAGCGTCTCCCACCAGGGCGCGGCGCCCGTGCCGAACGCGGCGGCGAGGGCGGTGCCGACGGCGTGGTCGAGCGGGGTGAGGGCGGCGGCCGGGTCCCAGTCGGAGTCGACCCTGCCGTCCCCGGCGGACTCGAGGGTGCCGAGCGCCTTCCCGTTCCGGGTGAGCCGGCTGTCCACGTGCGAGCAGGGGACGAGCCGGTAGCGGACGCCGTCGACGCGGACGTCCACCCGGTAGGAGCGGCGCAGCAGCCGGGCGCGGGCCGGCCTGATGACGGCGGGTTCCCCGCCCACCGTCAGCGCGAGCAGGGCGGGCTTGCGGGTGCCGATCGGCGTATGGGTGTCCGGGCGGGCCCCGGGGGCCCGTACGAGCTCCACGGTGGGCAGGTCGTGCCCGGAGACGCGGAGGGTTCCGGCGGGCCCGTCGAGGTCGATCTGTACGTACACGGTGGTGAGTTGTCCCGTTCGACGCTGGTCAGGTGTCTGGGTGGTCAGTTGTCTCCCTCGAGGATGCCCGACTGGGCGATCAGGTAGCCCAGCTGGGCCCGGCTGCCGCTGCCGAGGGCGGCGGCGAGTTTGGCGATGTGGGCGCGGCAGGTGCGCACGTTCATGCCGAGGCGGCGGGCGATGGCCTCGTCGACGTGGCCCTCGACGAGGAGTTTGGCGATGGAGCGCTGGACACCGCCTATGCCGTCCACGGAGGGGCTGTACGGGATCTCGTCCTCCCACGGCACACCGTGCAGCCAGAACTGGTCGAAGACGCCGACGAGGTACTGGACGAGGCCCTCGTGGCGGAGTTCGAGGGCGACCTGGCGGTCGCTGCGCGCGGGCACGAAGGCGACCTTGCGGTCGACGATGATCAGCCGGTCGACGATCTCTTCGAGGGTGCGCAGTTCGAGCCCGTACGGCGCGACGCGTTCGACGTAGGCCAGCGTGGCGGGATGGTGCCGGGCCGTGTGCTGGTAGAGCGTGCGCATCCGGACACCGCGGTCGAGCAGCGGCTCCATGCGCCGCAGGGCGGCTTCGAGGGTCTCGGGGCGGCGGCCGCTGCCGGGCTGGATGGTGAGGAGTTCCTCGGTGCACTCGTTGATGGCGCGGTCGAGGGCGGCGTTGATGACGCTGAGGCCTTCGAGGACCGTGATGGCCTGGGCGCCGGACGGATCCTGGGTGTGGATCGCCATGAACGGCTCGAAAGCGTCCGCGAGGGCTATCGCGTGCTGTCGTCGGACCTGTATCTCCTGCTCGATGGGGTGCACGAGCTGGTTGAGTGCGATCGACGGCGGAACGGGACGCAGGCACTGGCTGTCGTCCGGGTCCGGGTGCAGGAGGGACAGTTCCCTCAGGCAGGGGGCGGCTTCGGCGTCCGTGCGGGCTATGCGGCCGGTGCGGAGCGCACTCGCATAGAGCTCCTTGCCCACGTCGCATAGTTCACCGTGACTGTGCTTATGACCGGACTCGTCGCATTCTCGCCTCATTTGCACCCCCCTCAGGGTCATGAATTACAGGAACATGATGCCCGGGTTGGCTGGTGGAAAGGGTCGGGAGTGAGCCATCGTCTTACTCGCGGGGGGGAGGTAGTGATCAAAAGAGGTGGAGATCGGCCATGACCAGGATGGTTCGTGCACTTAGCGCCATAGCCGTTGCGGCGGCTGCTCTCGGCGCACTCGCCGTCGGCGAGCCCTCGTGGGAGAGCACCCCGGCGCATTCCGTGGCAGGGCCGGACGAGCCCTCGTGGGAGAGCAACCCGGCACACGACGTGGTGGCGGGACCCGGCGAACCCTCGTGGGAGAGCTCGCCCCGGGACGTCGTACGGGCCGCTCCCTACGAGCCGTCGTGGGAGATCGCTTCCAGGGGTGCGGGGGCGTGACCGTGCCGCCGGACGACCCCAGGTTCCGCCGGGAGATGGCTTCGGCCTACCGGTCCGGGTGGCACTTCGTCGACCTCGCCACGGCAATCCCCCACCGTGGCGACGCGTTGAAGATCACCCTCTTCGGAGAGCCGATCGTGGTGGCACGGGAGCAGGACGAGGACGTCCGCGCCTACCGCTGCCTCCGCCGTCCCCGCGGCGCCCCACAGCCCATCCGCTGTGCCATCCGGTACGGCATGATCTTCGTCAACCTCGACCAGCGGGACCACCAGCTGATCGAGCCCGAGACCATCACCGCCACCCCCCGCAGTGCCTGAGCGATTCCCCCGTCGTTGTAGATCGCTCCGGCACTTCCCCCACACAGCGGCGCCATCGCGGACCTGAAACGCGATGGCGCCGCTGTGCTGCCCGGACGCCCCTTCACGGGGCCGGGGCGTCGCCGTACGGGCCCGGACGTCCCCGTGCGGGCCCGTTTCTCTCAGGCGCGTCCCATCGCCCGCGTCAGGGCGATCTCGATGACCACCCGGTCCGGGTTCTCGGCCGGCGTGCGCCCGTAGCGCTCCGCGTAGCGCCCCACCGCGTCCGCGACGACCTCCGCCTCCGTACGGATGTGCGCGACGCCCTCCAGGGTGGCCCAGCGGCCCTTGTCGACCTGGCAGACCGCGACCCGTGCGCCGTCCGCGCCCGCCGCCAGGACGTTGGCGACCTTCCGGCTGTGCTTGTTGGTGATGACCCGGGCGTAGCCGCCCTCGGGGTCGTAGGTGACGCCCACCGCCACGACGTGCGGAGTGCCGTCCGGGCGCGGGGTGGTCAGGGTGCACATGTGGTACTCGCGCCAGAAGCTGAGGTACGAGTCGGAGGGGTTCCTCGGGTCGGTCGCCATGCACGGAAACTACCCGGGGCAGAGCTCCCTCCGACACCTTGAGCGCAATCGACTCAACTTTGTGTACCCTGGATGAGTCATAAAGGGAGAGGACCCGAAGCAACCCAGGAGGAGCACCGCACGTGGACGCCGAACTGACCAACCGGAGCCGGGACGCGATCAACGCGGCCAGCAGCCGCGCCGTGTCCGAGGGACACGCCGACCTGACCCCCGCGCACCTTCTGCTCGCGCTGCTCACCGGTCAGGACAACGAGAACATCACCGACCTGCTCGCCGCCGTCGAAGCCGACCAGGCGGTCGTGCGCGCCGGCGCGGAGCGGCTGCTCGCCGCCCTGCCGAGCGTCACCGGGTCCACGGTCGCGCCCCCGCAGCCCAGCCGCGAGTTCCTCGCGGTCATCGCCGACGCCGACCGGCAGGCCAAGGAGCTCGGCGACGACTACCTGTCCACCGAGCACCTCCTCATCGCGATCGCGGCCAAGGGCGGCCGGGCCGGTGAGATCCTCGACGCGCAGGGCGCGAGCGCTTCGAAGCTGCTCGACGCGTTCGAGAAGAGCAGGGGAGGACGCCGGGTGACCACACCCGACCCGGAGGGGCAGTACAAGGCGCTGGAGAAGTTCGGCACGGACTTCACCGCCGCGGCGCGCGAGGGCAAGCTGGACCCGGTCATCGGCCGCGACCACGAGATCCGCCGCGTCGTGCAGGTGCTGTCCCGCCGCACCAAGAACAACCCGGTCCTCATCGGTGAGCCCGGCGTCGGCAAGACCGCCGTCGTCGAGGGCCTCGCCCAGCGGATCGTGAAGGGCGACGTACCCGAGTCGCTGAAGAACAAGCGGCTGGTCTCGCTCGACCTCGGCGCGATGGTCGCCGGCGCCAAGTACCGCGGCGAGTTCGAGGAGCGGCTGAAGACCGTGCTCTCCGAGATCAAGGCGAGCGACGGCCAGATCATCACCTTCATCGACGAGCTGCACACGGTCGTCGGCGCGGGCGCGGGCGGCGACTCCTCCATGGACGCGGGCAACATGCTCAAGCCCATGCTGGCCCGCGGCGAGCTCCGCATGGTCGGCGCGACGACCCTCGACGAGTACCGCGAGCGGATCGAGAAGGACCCCGCCCTGGAGCGCCGCTTCCAGCAGGTCCTGGTCGCCGAGCCCACGGTCGAGGACACCATCGCGATCCTCCGCGGACTCAAGGGCCGGTACGAGGCCCACCACAAGGTGCAGATCAACGACTCCGCCCTGGTGGCCGCCGCGACCCTCTCCGACCGGTACATCACCTCCCGCTTCCTCCCCGACAAGGCCATCGACCTCGTCGACGAGGCCGCCTCGCGGCTCCGGATGGAGATCGACTCCTCGCCCGTCGAGATCGACGAGCTCCAGCGCTCCGTGGACCGGCTCCGCATGGAGGAGCTGGCCCTCAAGAACGAGACGGACCCGGCGAGCAGGCAGCGCCTGGAGAAGCTGCGGCGCGACCTCGCCGACCGCGAGGAGGAGCTGCGCGGCCTGACCGCCCGCTGGGAGAAGGAGAAGCAGTCCCTCAACCGGGTCGGCGAGCTGAAGGAGAGCCTCGACGAGACCCGCGGCCGCGCCGAGCGCGCCCAGCGCGACGGCGACTTCGACACCGCGTCCAAGCTGCTCTACGGGGAGATCCCGGCCCTGGAGCGGGAGCTGGAGGAGGCCAGCGAGGCCGAGGCCCAGCAGGAATCCTCGAAGGACACCATGGTCAAGGAGGAGGTCGGCCCCGACGACATCGCGGACGTCGTCGGCGCCTGGACCGGCATCCCCGCCGGCCGCCTCCTGGAGGGCGAGACGCAGAAGCTGCTGCGCATGGAGGACGAGCTCGGCCGGCGGCTGATCGGCCAGTCCGAGGCCGTCCAGGCCGTCTCCGACGCCGTGCGCCGCACCCGCGCGGGCATCGCCGACCCCGACCGCCCCACCGGCTCCTTCCTCTTCCTCGGCCCCACGGGCGTCGGCAAGACGGAGCTGGCGAAGGCGCTCGCGGACTTCCTCTTCGACGACGAGCGGGCCATGATCCGCATCGACATGTCGGAGTACGGCGAGAAGCACAGCGTCGCCCGGCTGGTCGGCGCGCCTCCCGGCTACGTCGGGTACGAGGAGGGCGGCCAGCTCACGGAGGCGGTCCGCCGTCGCCCGTACAGCGTGGTCCTGCTCGACGAGGTGGAGAAGGCGCACCCGGAGGTCTTCGACGTCCTGCTCCAGGTCCTGGACGACGGACGGCTGACCGACGGGCAGGGGCGGACGGTGGACTTCCGCAACACCATCCTGATCCTCACGTCGAACCTGGGCAGCCAGTACCTGGTCGATCCGCTGACCCCCGCGGACGTGAAGAAGCAGCAGGTCCTGGATGTCGTCAGGGCCAGTTTCAAGCCGGAGTTCCTCAACCGGCTCGACGACCTGGTGGTCTTCTCCGCCCTGGACCGGGCCGAGCTGGGCCGGATCGCGCGGCTCCAGATCGACCGGCTCGCCAAGCGGCTCGCCGAGCGGCGGCTCACCCTGGACGTCACCCCGGAGGCCCTGGAGTGGCTCGCCGAGGAGGGCAACGACCCGGCGTACGGCGCCCGGCCGCTGCGCCGCCTCATCCAGACGGCGATCGGCGACCGGCTCGCCAAGGAGATCCTCGCGGGCGAGGTCCAGGACGGCGACACGGTCCGCGTGGACCGGTTCGAGGACGGCCTGATCGTGGGGCCGGCGGGGCGCTGAACGGCCCTGAGCGGCCCTGGACGGCCCGCCCCGGCCCGCCCCGGCCCCGGGGCGGGCCGGGGCCGGTGAAGGGCTTCGCGGCCCGTACGAGGGCGGTGACCCCGTCCTCGTACGTGACCCACTCGGAGGCGTACGGCCCCTCGTTTCTCCAGTTCACGCATTTCGCGGCGGTGATTCCCCCGGGCGCACCAGATCTTGTCAGCCCGCAGCGGATCGCGGGAGGCAGGGCTTGCCACAGACCGCCCGGCATGGGGGAGGATGGCGACATCCGTACGAAGGGAAATACACGGTGAGCATCGACCCGTCCTCGATTCCGAATTTCGGGGGCCAGCCCCAGCCTCAGGCCGCAGGACCGGCGGGCCCCGTCGTCCCCGACCAGGACCTCGTCAAGCAGCTCCTCGAGCAGATGGAGCTGAAGTACGTCATCGACGACGAGGGTGACCTCGCCGCGCCGTGGGAGGAATTCCGCACGTACTTCATGTTCCGCGGCGAGGACGAGCAGCAGGTCTTCTCGGTGCGGACGTTCTACGACCGCCCGCACTCGGCCGACGACCGCGCCAAGATCCTCGACGCGATCGACGACTGGAACCGCCGCACCCTGTGGCCGAAGGTCTACACCCACCTGCACGAGGACGAGGACGGCTCCGCCACCCTCCGCCTCATCGGTGAGGCCCAGATGCTGATCGGCACCGGCGTCGCCCTGGAGCACTTCGTGTCCTCCACGGTCAGCTGGGTCCGCGCCTCCATCGAGTTCGACAAGTGGGTCGTCGAGCAGTTCGGCCTGGAGTCCCCCGAGGACAAGGCCGCCGGCGACGAAGAGGCCTGAGCCTCCCCGCACCACGACGAGAGCCCGGCCCCTTCCGAGGGGCCGGGCTCCCGTCGTCCGGGGTGGTGCGCCGGACGTCAGGCCAGGCGCTTGAGCCGGGAGACGGCCTCCTCCAGGACCTCGGTCTTCTTGCAGAAGGCGAAGCGGACGAAGGGCGCGCCGGCCTCGCGGTGGTCGTAGAAGACGGCGTTCGGGATGGCGACGACCCCGGCGCGCTCGGGCAGCGAGCGGCAGAAGGCGAAGCCGTCCTCGGCGCCGAGGGGGCGGATGTCGGTGGTGACGAAGTAGGTGCCGGCGGGCTTGTAGACCGCGAAGCCCGCCTGCGCGAGGCCCTCGCTCAGCAGGTCCCGCTTGGCGGAGAGCTCCGCGCGGAGGGTGTCGAAGTACGCGGCCGGAAGGCGCAGGGCCTCGGCGATCGCGTACTGGAACGGGCCGGAGGACACATAGGTGAGGAACTGCTTCGCCGAGCGGACCGCGGAGGTCAGCTCCGGGCTCGCGGTGATCCAGCCGACCTTCCAGCCGGTGAACGAGAACGTCTTGCCGGCCGAGCCGATGGTGACCGTGCGCTCCCGCATCCCCGGCAGGCTCGCGATCGGCAGGTGCTCGGCGCCGTCGAAGACCAGGTGCTCGTACACCTCGTCGGTGACGACGAGCAGGTCCCGCTCGACGGCGAGCTCGGCGACGGCGGTCAGCTCCGCCCGGGTGAGGACGGTGCCGGTGGGGTTGTGCGGGGTGTTGAGGAGGATCAGCCGGGTGCGGTCGGTGACGGCGGCCCGCAGTTCGTCGAGGTTGAGGACGTAGGACCCGTCGTGGGGCCGGAGGGTGACGGGGACCCGGGTTCCTCCGGCCATCGCGACACAGGCGGCGTACGAGTCGTAGTACGGCTCCAGGGCGATGACCTCGTCGCCCGGCTCGACGAGGGCGAGCAGAGCCGCGGCGATCGCCTCGGTGGCGCCCGCGGTGACGAGCACCTCCGTGTCGGGGTCGTAGTCGAGGCCGTACCGGTCCCGCTGGTGGTCGGCGATGGCCGCGCGCAGCTCGGGGACGCCGGGGCCGGGCGGGTACTGGTTGCCGCGGCCGTCCCGCAGCGCGCGGACCGCCGCCTCCCGGATCTCCTCGGGGCCGTCGGTGTCGGGGAAGCCCTGACCGAGGTTGATGGCCCCGGTCCTGGCGGCGAGCGCGGACATCTCGGCGAAGATCGTCGTCCCGAACTCGGCGAGGCGGCGGTTGAGCGGCGGTCGTGTCATGACGGCCATCCTGCGGCGAAGCTCTGGACTTCCTCAAGTGCGCTTTGACGGGGTGCGCCTGAGGGAATCTCCCTCGCACAAGAGAACGGGGGTAGTACTGATGGAACTCTTCTTCGTCATCCTGGGCATCGCGGTCTTCCTGTGGCTCGTCAGCATGTTCCGCGGCGCGTTCCGCAGCGCGCCGCGGCGGCGGCGGCGCTCGGGGTCGGGCAGCGGCAGCGTCACGTGGGCGGACGGCGGTGGCGGTAGCAGCTGCAGTGGCGGCTCCAGCTCCTCCTGCGGCGGGTCGTCCAGCTGCGGTGGCGGCGGTGGCGGCTGCGGCGGTGGCGGCAGCTGACCACCCGAGTGGCTGACGGCTCCGCAGGCACGTGGCACGTGACGTGGGCAATCAGAACAGACATGTCGATCAGTTCTGATTGAACAAGTGAACTGTGGGGTCCCCGAAGGGGTTGGAAAACACAGCAAGTTGGGTAAAAACGCTGCGAGTCGTCCGGCGTCCGTGGTTCTCTCGCTCCTGACAGAGACAGCCCTCGGACCGTGTGTGGACCCGAGCCGGCGATTCCCACTGCCGTTGAACCCTTCTCCGGGGCGCCCCCGGCCCACCCGTCAAACCGTGTTTGCGGAGCCGACCCATGCTCACCACCCTGAAAACCTCCTACACCGATACCCGCGCGGCCGATCTGGCCTGGGCCCTCGGGCGCGAGCCGTTGCCCGCCCTCGCCGTGCTCGACCTCGAACTCTCCGGCGCCAAGCTGCAGTTGAGGCTGCTCGGCGCCTCGCACCAGGTGCTCCTGGAAGAGGAGGGCCGCAGCTGTTCGGAGACCGTCGCCTGCATGCCGGGCAGCAGCACCCCGCTGCCGCTCGGCGTCTCCAAGCGCTTCGGCGAATGGGAGTACGAATTCGCCGCCCGCGTCGAGACGCTCTCGCACGGCTCCTTCGCGGGCCGGGCGCAGGAGCTGCTGGCGCTCGTCGCCGACCATCCCAACGGACTCGCGGGGACCTTTCCCGGCTCCCCGCACGCCTTCACGGCGATGCTGGCGCAGCGCCACGAGGGCCAGGTGCGCTGGCGCACCTGGCACGCCTACCCGCAGGAAGGGCAGTTGGTGGTGACCAGGACCCGTATCGGCGTACGTATGCCTGCAACGCTCTGATACGCCCTCCCGGCGCTCCAGATCCACTCGTGTGGGTGACAAGGGGCGCCCAGGTCGTGACGTAGCGTTACGGTCATGATCGAGCCGACCGTGACCATGCCACCCAAGAGGGTGCGGCGTGCGCCCGTGCGGCGGCCCGAGCCGCCGCGCGAGACGGTGCGGTTCCCGGTCCTCGCGGTGGTCTTCGTCTGCGCCGCCTGCGGCCTGGTCTACGAACTCGAACTGGTCGCGCTCGCCTCCTACTTGATCGGCGACTCGGTCACCCAGGCCTCCGTCGTGCTCTCCGTCATGGTCTTCGCCATGGGGGTCGGCTCGCTCCTCGCCAAGGCGCTGCGCTGCCGCGCCGCCGTCGGCTTCGGCCTGGTCGAGGCCGGGCTCGCGCTCGTCGGCGGCACCTCGGCGATGGTGCTGTACGCGGCCTTCGCCTGGTTCGGGGAGTCGCGGTACGTCCTCGTGGCGTTCTCGCTCGCCATCGGGGTGCTCATCGGCGCGGAGATCCCGCTCCTGATGTCGCTCATACAGCGGGGCGACCGGCCGGGCCGGTCCGGGCGGAAGGCCTCGCTCGGGGAGCAGGACGACGCCGCCGGGACCGTCGCCGACCTCTTCGCCGCCGACTACGTCGGCGCCCTGGTCGGCGGCCTCGCCTTCCCCTTTCTGCTGCTGCCCTGGCTCGGCCAGCTCACCGGCGCCCTCGTCACCGGCGCGGTCAACGCCGTGGCGGGCGGCGGCCTCGTCCTCTGGGTGTTCCGCCGCGACCTGACCGCCCGCTCCCGGGCCCTGCTCGTCGCGGTGAACGTGTCGGTCCTCGCCGTCCTCGCCACGGCGACCGTGCTCGTCGACGACTTCGAACAGGCCGCGCGCCGTGCGGTGTACGGGGAGCGGGTGCGGGTCGCCGTCCACACCGAGCTCCAGGAGATCGTCGTGACCGGGGGCCGCGAAGGCCCGCCCGACCTGTTTCTCGACGGCCGCCTCCGGGTGGCGGGCCAGGACGAGTACCGCTACCACGAGGCCCTCGTCCACCCCGCGATGAACGGCCCGCACGCCCGCGTGCTGATCGTGGGCGGCGGGGACGGGATGGCCGCCCGCGAGGCCCTGCGCTACCCCGGGGTCCGCTCCGTCACCGTCGTCGAACTCGACCCGGGCGTCGTCCGCCTCGCCCGGACGGACCCGGCCCTCGCCACGCTCAACGCGCAGGCGTTCCGGGACCCGCGCGTCCGGGTGGTCTACGCGGACGCCTTCCACTGGCTGCGGGGTGCCACCGGCCATCTGCAGGAACGGTACGACGTGGTGATCTCCGACCTGCCCGACCCCGGAATCACCCCCAGCGCCAAGCTGTACGCGCAGGAGTTCTACGGACTCGCGGCCCAGGTCCTGACCCCCTCCGGACGGTTCGCCGTGCACGCCGGGTCCGTCACCGACCGGCCCCGCACCTACTGGACCGTGGACGCCACCCTCCGCGCGGCCGGCTTCGCGACCCGCCCCTACAGCGCGAGCGGCCGCACCCCCGGCTTCGCCGCGGGACCCGACCGCGCCGACAGCGCCGACGGCACGGGGCGGGGCCCCGGCGACTGGGGCTTCCTCCTGGCCGTACCGGGCAGCCGTCCGCCCGCCCTGGGCCTCGCCCCCGACGCGCCCCGGCTGCGCTCGCTCGGCGAGCACACCCTGGAGGCCGCGGCGCGCCGCGCCGAGCGCGGCCGGGGCGCCGAACCGCCCCCGTCGACGCTGGTGCACCCGCGGTACGGAGGCTGAAGGAACCGGTTCCGTGCCGAACGGGCGACGCCGCGCCCCCGTCTGAGTAGGCTCGGCTTCCATGGAGCATGAGGTGTTCGTCCCGGTCCCGGCCGAGGTTCTGCGTGCGACGCTCACGGACCCGGCCCGGGTGGTGCGCTGTGTCCCCGGTCTCCAGCGCGACGCCGACGCGGACGCGGGCCCCCTGACGGGCCGGCTCAAGGTGCGGGTCGGCGGCAACACCATCACCTACCGGGGCGCCCTGAAGGTCGTCGAGCGGGACGGCGCCATCACCTACGAGGGCCATGGGACCGAGGCCCGGGGCAAGGGCACGGCGGAGCTGTCGCTCACCGTCGTCCTCACTCCGGTGGCCGAGGGCACCAGCCTGAGCTTCACCGGCGCCCTGACGGCGGCCGGCCGGCTCGCCGAGGCGACTGACGAGGCCCGGTCGACGGCCGGCGCGCGGATGCTCGACAAGTTCGTGGAGGGGCTGGCCGCGCTGGCGGAGCAGCCGGACGCGGAGGCGGCTCCCGAAGAAGCGGCCGCCGCTGCCGATGAGGTCGTCGAGCCCGACTCCGACGACGACGGCGTCGACGACGGTGTCGAGGAGCCGCGCCGGAGTGCCGTCTTCGACGCACCGGTGCCGCCGCCCTCTCTCGACCCCCTCCTGGACGAGGGCTTCGGTGACGCGCCCATCGAGTTCCCCGCCCCGCAGCCCGCCGCCGAGGCCGCTCACGCCCGCCGGACGATGATCGGCCGGAGCGCCGAGGAGGTCGACCACGCGCCGCCGCGCGGCCGGTACGCCCCCGTGCCCGCGCCCGAGGCGTCGAGCGCCGGTGCCACCCTGCGCTGGATCGCCCCGGCCGCGGCCCTCGCGCTCGCCTCCGCCGTGGTCGTCGGCCGGGCACTGCGCCGACGCCGCTGACACGGTGGCCGGGCCGTGCGCCGACGCCGCTGACACGGTGGCCGGGCACTGCGCCCACGCCGCTGACACGATTAGGGTCGGGGCGTGAGCATGCAGACGCACCTGACGGCGGGCGACGCCGAGTTGACCATCAGCCCCGAGAACGGCTGCCGGATCGAGAGCCTGCGGATCGGCGGCACCGAGGTGCTGCGCCAGGGCGAGCGGTTCGGGACCTTCCCGATGGTGCCCTGGTGCGGCCGGACCGAGAACGGCCGCTTCCGCAACGGGGCCACCAGCCACCAGCTGCCGGTCAACGCACCCCCGCACGCCATCCACGGCACCGTCCGCGACCTCGCCTGGAAGACCGCGCGGGTCTCCGCGACCGAGGCCGTCTTCACCTGCGAGCTCGGCGACCCGTGGCCGTACAGGGGCAGGGTCACCCAGGTCTTCGAGCTGGCCGAGGACGCCCTCACCCTCCGCTTCGGCGTCGAGACCTACGACGACTCCTTCCCGGCCCAGGCCGGCTGGCACCCCTGGTTCCTGCGGAACCTCGGCAAGGGCGGCCAGGACGTGCGGCTCGACTTCACCCCGGCCTGGCAGGAGGAGCGGGGTGACGACCACCTTCCGACCGGGCGCCGGATCGACCGCATCCCCGGCCCCTGGGACGACTGCTTCGGCATGCCCGAGGGCGTCGATGTCACCCTCACCTGGCCGGAGGAACTGGAGCTGAGGGTCACCAGCCGCGCCGAGTGGGTCGTGATCTACGACGAGCCCGAGGAGGCCGTCTGCGTCGAGCCGCAGTCCGGCCCGCCGAACGGACTCAACACCCATCCCCGCCTGGTCACCCCGATCGATCCCCTGGAGGTCGAGAGCACCTGGCGCTGGCGCCGCCTCTGAGCAGTGCCCTCTAAGCTCGGGGCATGACTGACGTACGCGCTGAGCTGCTCCAGCAGATCAAGGACAAGGCCGTGGTGCACGGCAAGGTGACCCTCTCCTCGGGTCTGGAAGCCGACTACTACATCGACCTGCGCCGGATCACGCTGGACGGCGAGGCCGCGCCGCTGGTGGGTCAGGTCATGCTCGACCTGACGGCCGACCTGGACTTCGACTGCGTCGGCGGTCTGACCCTGGGCGCCGACCCGGTCGCGACCTCGATGCTGCACGCCTCCGCCGCGCGCGGGCAGCGCCTCGACGCCTTCGTCGTCCGGAAGGCGCAGAAGGCCCACGGCATGCAGCGCCGTATCGAGGGCGCGGACGTCAAGGGCCGTCGCTGCCTGGTCGTCGAGGACACCTCGACCACCGGCGGCTCGCCGCTGACCGCCGTGGAGGCGGTCCGCGAGGCCGGCGGCGAGGTCGTCGCCGTGGCGACGATCGTCGACCGGGGCGCCGCCGAGGCCATCGCCGGGGCGGGTCTGGCGTACCTCACGGGCTACCAGCTGGCCGATCTCGACCTGGCGTAACCGCCGCGAAGTCGTGACTTAGGTCCCGGGCATCCGTGATTGCTGTCCTGACCTGCGCTTTTATCAAGGGGCGGGGTGTTTCACGTGAAACACCCCGCCCCTTGTCGTGCCGGGCCCGTGGGAGCCCGGAGAAGAGTCTGGAAGGATGGGCGTCGACGATGACGTCGCCCCCAGGTCAGGGACAGCAACGCACACACCCCGCACATCACAAGGAGCGGACGAATGCCCATCGCAACCCCCGAGGTCTACAACGAGATGCTCGACCGGGCGAAGGCAGGCAAGTTCGCCTACCCGGCCATCAACGTGACTTCGTCCCAGACCCTGCACGCCGCCCTGCGCGGCTTCGCGGAGGCCGAGAGCGACGGCATCATCCAGATCTCGACCGGCGGAGCCGAGTTCCTGGGCGGCCAGTACAACAAGGACATGGTCACGGGCGCCGTCGCCCTGGCCGAGTTCGCGCACATCGTCGCCGCGAAGTACGACATCACGGTCGCGCTGCACACCGACCACTGCCCGAAGGACAAGCTGGACGGCTACGTCCGTCCGCTGCTCGAGGTCTCCGCCGAGCGCGTCGCCCGTGGTGAGAACCCGCTGTTCCAGTCGCACATGTGGGACGGCTCCGCCGAGACCCTCGCCGACAACCTGGCCATCGGCCAGGAGCTGCTCGCGAAGGCCGCCGCCGCCAAGATCATCCTCGAGGTCGAGATCACCCCGACCGGTGGCGAGGAGGACGGCGTCAGCCACGAGATCAACGACGAGCTGTACACCACCGTCGACGACGCGCTCCGCACCGCCGAGGCCCTCGGCCTGGGCGAGAAGGGCCGCTACCTGCTCGCCGCCTCCTTCGGCAACGTGCACGGCGTCTACAAGCCGGGCAACGTCGTCCTCCGCCCGGAGCTCCTCAAGGACCTCCAGGCCGGTGTCGCCGAGAAGTACGGCAAGGCCTCCCCGTTCGACTTCGTCTTCCACGGCGGCTCGGGCTCCACGGCCGAGGAGATCGCCACCGCGCTGGAGAACGGCGTCGTGAAGATGAACCTCGACACCGACACCCAGTACGCGTTCACGCGTCCGGTGGCGAACCACATGTTCAAGAACTACGACGGTGTCCTGAAGGTCGACGGCGAGGTCGGCATCAAGTCGACCTACGACCCGCGCACCTGGGGCAAGCTGGCCGAGGCCGGCATGGCCGTCCGCGTGACCGAGGCGTGCGCGGCGCTGCGCTCGACCGGCACCAAGCTGAAGTAAGCGCTGAGGCAGGCGTGGTACGAGGGCCCGGCACCCCCGCCCTGGCGTGGGGGTGCCGGGCCCTCGGCATGTCGGGAGGAGAACGATGTCCGGAGGAGAGACCACGGTGACGACGACGTACGACTTCGACCGGGAGATCGACCGCCGCGGGACCTGGTCGGTCCAGTGGGACGGGATCGCGGACCGCTTCGGCGTCCCCGACCTGCTCCCCTTCACCATCTCCGACATGGACTTCGCCTCCCCGCCGGAGGTCCTGGCGGCCCTGCGCGACCGCGTCGACCACGGTGTCTTCGGCTACACCGACTGGCGGCTCGGCGAGTTCCGCGAGGCGATACGCCACTGGTACACCACCCGGTACGAGGCCGAGATCGACCCGGAGTCCCTGGTGTACGCGCCCTCCGTGCTCAACCAGCTCTCCCAGCTCCTGCGGATGTGGACCGAACCCGGCGACGGCGTCGTCGTCCACACCCCCACGTACGACGGCTTCCGCAAGGCCGTCACCGGGCTCGGGCGCGAGCTGCGCGGCGTCCCGGTCGGCGACACCGAGGCCCTCGAACGGGAGCTGGCCCGGCCGGACAGCAAGGTCCTGCTGCTCTGCTCCCCGCACAACCCGACCGGCCGCGTGTGGACGGAGGGCGAGCTCCGGGAGTTCGCCGCGCTCGCCGAGCGCCACGGCGCCGCCGTCGTCAGCGACGAGATCCACGCCGACCTGACCACCGAGGGACACCGCCACATCCCGTGGACCCGGATCGCCGAGCGGGGCCGGGGCCACCGCTGGGCGCTGGTCACCTCGGCCACCAAGGCCTTCAACTTCCCCGCGCTCTCCGGCTCGTACGGGATCATCGGCGACCCCGACGAGCGCGCGGCCTTCGTCCGGCGCATGGAGACCGGCGAGGGGCTCGCCTCGCCCGCCGTGCTCTCGCTGACCGCCCACATCGCCGCGTACCGGCACGGCGCGGCCTGGCTGGACGAGCTGCGCGCGTACGTGGCGGGCACGATGGAGTCGGTCCGGAAGCGGCTGGCCGAAGGCCTTCCGGGGGTGGCCTGGGAGCCCCCGCAGGCCGGCTACCTGGCCTGGATCGACCTGCGGCCGCTCGGCATCGAGGAGACCCGGCTCCAGGAGGAGCTGGTGACCGTCGAGAAGGTCGCGATCATGCCGGGCGGGGTCTACGGCACCCCCGGCTTCGTCCGGCTGAACGTGGGCTGCACCCGCGAGAAGGCGGAGCGGGGCGTGGACGCCCTGGTCCGGGCGGCGGGGCGGCTGCGGACGACCTGAGGGGCGGCCGCGGGCCCGGTCGCGCGCGGCGCGGATACCGGGGAGCGGTGCGTCGCAGGCGTGTTCTAGTCTTCCTGCACCGTGCCCCGTGCTGAGGGGCCGGAATCATGCTCTTTGGGGGGGCTCTTCATCGTGCGCAAGCGCGCTCTCTCGGCCGCGACGTCGTTCGCGGTCCTCGTCAGTTCCGCGGCGCTGGTCGCGGGTGCGGCCGGCCCGGCGGCCGCCGACTCGGTCGTGCCGCTGAACGTCGGAACCATCGGCGACATGGTGGTCGACGGCGTCCACCAGCGCCTGTACTTCAGTGACACGTACAACAACCGCGTCGTCGTCACCGACTTCGCGGGCAAGTTCGTCAAGGCCATCACCGATCTGGCCTATGTCCGTGACCTCGACCTCTCCGACGACTCGGCGACGGTGTACGCGGCGCTCGAGAACGCGGACAAGCTCGTCGCCATCGACACGGCCCAGCTGGCCGTCACCGCCGAGTACCCGACGGGCCAGGGCACCAAGCCCTCGACCGTCGCGTCCGCCGCCGGCCGCGTCTGGTTCGGCTACGGCGAGAACTGGGACTCGGATCTCGGGTCGGTCGACCTGACCACGGCCGTGCCGACCGTGACCCTGGCCCTCACCACGGGTGCCAACTGGTCGCACGCGCCCACGCTCCGCACCGACCCGGCGGCTCCGGACACGCTCGTCGCCGCCGACGGCACCATCAGCTCGGGCCCGATCGTCGTGTACGACACCGGGTCGGGTACGCCGGTCGTCCGCACGTCCGCCGAGCGCCAGGGGTTCGTGAAGGACATCGAGATCGCCCCCGACGGCAAGAGCGTCGTCGCGGCGGACCGGGTCACCTCGCTCACCAGGCTCAGCCTCACCGACCTCTCCGAGCAGGAGAAGTACCCGGTCTCCTGGAGTGCGGAGGCCGTGGCCGTCGCCCCGGACGGCACCGTGGCCGGCGGGACGAGCGACCGTGACGACGTCGGCGACGTCTTCGTCTTCAACGGCGGCTCCACGACCCCGGCGAGCGTCCGGGACACGAAGTCCTGGATGCTGTTCGGCGGGGAGATGGAGTGGGCGCCCGACAGCACCCGGCTCTTCGTCCCGGTGCAGCTGCCGGGCCAGTCGGAGCACGTGCTCCGGATCTACACGTCGCCGAAGCTCCACACCGTCTCCGTGACGGTGAAGGCCCCGGCCACCGCGCCGATCAACAAGCCGCTCACCGTCTCCGGCTCGCTCTCCTCCACGCTGAAGCTCCCGGCGGGCGCTCCGCTCACCGTGACGCGGTACGACGCCGAGAACCCGGCCGGCAAGGCACTCGGGACGCGGACGCTCGCGGCGAACGGCACGTTCTCGTTCCCGGACACCCCGGCCGCGGCCGGGAAGGTCTCGTACAAGGTGGCGTACCTGGGCGACGCCAAGCGCGCGTACTCCACCGGGACGGCCGCCGTGCAGGTGGCGCCCTTCCCGACGTACCTGAAGCTCGACCAGAACCGTCGCACCGTCGACTACAACACCAACGTGACGTACACGGCGTCCCTCGGCTGGTCGTACCGGAACCGGGTGGTGGAGATCTGGGCCGACCCGTACGGGACGGAGCCCAGGCGGCTGCTCAAGCGCGGCACGGTCAACTCGGCGGGGAAGCTGTCGGTGACGACCCGGATGACCCGCGACACCTGGGTGACCGCGGACTTCGCCGGTGACACCCGCTCCGGCCGGGCCCACGTCGGCTCCACCGTGTACACCCGGGCCGGTCTGACGACCTCGCTGTCCCAGCACTACAAGTGGTCGAAGATCGGCACCATCTGGTACCAGACCTACCACCAGAGCGGCGACGTGATGGTCACCGCCTGGAACAACCCGTACCCGGGCCGGATGACCAAGTACCAGCTCCAGGTCTGGTACGCGGGCGCATGGCGGACGGGCTCCGAGGACTACGTCCGGCTGAACGGCGGCGGCATGGCCTACTTCCGGTTCGACGGCGCCGGAGCGGCCGGCGTCCGCGCCCGGGTCCGCACGGCGTACGTGGACGGCACGTCCGGCGACAACGTGAACACCACGGTCCACGGCGCGTGGAAGTACTTCAACATCACCCGCTGACCCGTCCTCCGCGGCCCCGCCCACCCTCCTCTCGGATTCCGGTGGGCGGGGCCTCGGCGTTCGGGGGACCATGCAGGCATGGGCGAGCGGGACGTACGGATGGCCTCCAGGACCGGGCGATGGATCGTGTTCACGACCGTCCTCGGGTCCGGCATGGCCCTGCTCGACTCCACGGTCGTCAATGTGG
Source organism: Streptomyces sp. NPDC056480 (assembly GCF_042795405.1). NCBI lineage: Bacteria > Bacillati > Actinomycetota > Actinomycetes > Kitasatosporales > Streptomycetaceae > Streptomyces > Streptomyces sp. NPDC056480. The sequence continues at coordinate 24,967 of NZ_JBHTSA010000108.1, forward strand.
CGCTGCCGCACATCGGCGAGGACCTGGACGCCGACCTGGCCGTTCTCCAGTGGACGGTCAACGCCTACATGCTCACCCTGGCCGGGCTGATCCTGCTCGGCGGATCGCTCGGCGACCGGTTCGGCCGGCGCCGGGTCTTCGTGATCGGCGTGGTGTGGTTCGCGCTCGCCTCGCTCCTGTGCGGCCTCGCCCCGAACGCCGGGGTGCTCATCGCCGCCCGCGCCCTCCAGGGCGTCGGCGGGGCGCTGCTCACCCCCGGGTCCCTGGCGCTGATCCAGGCGAGTTTCCACGAGGACGACCGGGCCAGGGCGGTCGGGCTGTGGTCCGGCTTCGGCGGGGTGGGGGCGGCGATCGGGCCGTTCGTCGGCGGCTGGCTGGTGGACGGGCCGGGCTGGCGGTGGGTGTTCCTGCTGAACGTGCCGCTCGCGGCCCTCTGCGTCCCCGTCGCGCTGCGGCACGTCCCCGAATCGCGGGACGAGACCGCGCACGGCCGCTTCGACGTGCTCGGCGCGGTCCTGGGCGCTGCGGCGCTCGCGCTCGTGACGTACGCGCTGATCGGCGAGGCCTGGTGGGCCGGGGCGGGCGGGGTCGTCGTCGGAGCCTGGTTCGTGGGGGTGGAGCGGCGGCGCGGAGAACGCGCGATGGTGCCGCCGTCGATCTTCGCGTCCCGGATGTTCACCGCGGTCAACCTGGTCACGCTGTGCGTGTACGCGGCGTTCGGGGGTTTCTTCTTCCTGGCCGCCCTCCAGCTCCAGGTGGTGGCCGGCTACTCGGCGCTCGGTGCCGGTACGGCCCTGCTGCCCACGACCGTCCTGATGCTGCTGCTCTCGGCGAAGTCGGGGGAGCTGGGGGAGCGGATCGGGCCCCGGATCCCGCTGACGGTGGGGCCGCTGCTGTGCGCCGCGGGCATGCTCCTGATGCTGCGGGTCGGGGAGGACGCCTCGTACGTGGCGGACGTGCTGCCCGCGCTGCTGGTGCTCGGGCTCGGGATGACGGCCCTGGTCGCGCCGCTGACCGCGACGGTGCTCGCCTCGGTGGACGTGTCCCGGGCGGGTCTGGCCAGCGGCATCAACAACGCGGCGGCGCGGGCGGCCGGGCTGCTCGCGGTGGCGGCGCTGCCGATGCTGGCCGGGATGGGCCCGGAGGCGTACCGCTCGGCGGAGGAGTTCGGGGAGACGTTCCGCAAGGCGATGCCGATGTGCGCGGGGATCCTGGTGGTGGGCGCGGTGATCGCGTGGACCACGATGCGGACCCCTGCGGGGGCGGCCTGCCACCCGGAGTGCAAGGTGCACTGCGGGGTGACGTCCCCGCCGCTCGACCCGGGCCGGCGGGACGCCTCGCCCTGAGGGGCCCGGGGCTCCCCGCGGGGCGTTCCCGGCGTCCCGACGCCCGCTGCCTCCCGCCACGGGCGCCCGGGTCCGGGGCGGTGGTCCGTCCCCGCCACGGAGCCTTCGGCAGGCGGGACTGAGGCAGACTGACCCCATGGCCATGCATGAGAACCTCCTGGGGGGCCCGGCCCCCACCCACCTGCCCGACGACCCGGGTCCGCGCGAGCTGCTCGCGAACGGTACGGCGCCGGCGGAAGTCGCCGCGAAGTACCCGACCTCCTCGCTCGCCTGGGCCCAGCTCGCGGACGACGCGTACGAGCGCGGCTCGGTCGTCGAGTCGTACGCCTACGCCCGTACCGGCTACCACCGCGGCCTCGACGCGCTGCGCCGCAACGGCTGGAAGGGCCACGGCCCGGTGCCGTGGGAGCACGAGCCGAACCGCGGCTTCCTGCGCGCCCTGCACTCGCTCGCCCGCGCGGCCGGCGAGATCGGCGAGAAGGACGAGTTCGAGCGCTGCACGACCTTCCTGCGGGACTCCTCGGAGACCGCGGCGGAGACGCTCGGCTGACGCTCCCCCGTACCGGCCGGACGCCCTTTCCCTCCGAGTCGGGGGAAAGGGCGTTCGAACGCCCGGTACGATCCCCGGGACCGCAGGACCCGAGGGGGGAGTCTGTCGTGGGCAAGCGTGGTGCGACCGCAGGACGGCGCCGAACGGGCAGGAGGCGCAGGTCCGGGCGCCGGCTCGTCCTGCCGACACTGGCCCTGACGACGGTCGCGCTCGGCGCGGGCGTCGCCCTCGCCCACTTCAACGGCCCGCCCGCCGAGGTCACGGCGGCCCCGGCCGCCACCCCCGTGCCGACGG
>NZ_JBHTSA010000109.1:0-26284 GCF_042795405.1 Streptomyces sp. NPDC056480
TACGAACGCAAGGCCGAACACTTCCTTGCCTTCGTCGGCATAGCCGCAACCCTCATCGGCCACCGCCGACTCGCCCGCCTGGATGCGCAAGGGCATTCAGTGTGAGGTTCCAACGCTGCTGGTCCAGACACGCAAGGGCGTGATCTCAGGCTCGGTCATGGCCTGCTCCAAGTGGCTCTCCGCGTCGGCCAGGTCCGACCAGGCGACGACGCCGGGCATGCTGTCGGCCAGAAACCCCTCGACGACCGGACCAAGATGGTCGGAAATCACGTAGGTGCCGTTGAACGGCAACTCGTCCGGAGGAACGGAGCCGGTCGAGCACCGGAGCTGCCCGGCCTGCCCGTCGTGCCACACATAGAACGTCGCTACTCCGGAAAAGTCCAGCTCGCGAATGCGTTCCCGGATGCCAGCAGCAGTCTGCTCGAAGGCAGCGACCACCTCGGCAGCGGACAACGGCCGCCCATCCTCGCCCTCTGGACCCAGCGACCAGGTGTTGGTCTCCCACTCCACCCGCCGGTCACCCGGCTCCAATGCCAACGGCTCTTCGGCCACCTCGGCGATCCATGTCAACAGCACTGAAGCAGTATCCCCGCATGGAGAGGCCCAAGAACCACCATAAGAAACGACGTCTTAGTGCCAGCTTCAGCTGCCGTCGTCGTCGATCAGCCATTGGATCTCGGTCGACAGTTCGTCCGCGGACACGGCGGTGGGGTTGTTGAGGTAGACCAGGACTTCAGCAGGCATTGTCAGGTTGAGTGAGCTGTTGGTGGTGTGATCCGGTTCGAGGTGTGTTCTGGCGTGGTGGGGGTGATTCAGGCCGTAGCGGGCTGGCCTGGCGAGGAACTTCTTGAACTCCTCGGCGCGGTGGCGGCGATGCGGGGAACCGATGACCTTGCCGGTGGCGACCTCCAGGGCGGCGAACAGGGTGGTGGTGCCGGCGCGGACGTGGTCGTGCGTGACGCGTTGCGGCACTCCGGGCATCATTGGCTGCGAGCGGTCCAGGCCTGGATCTGCGACTTCTCGTCGACGCAGAAGACCAGAGCCCGCTCGGGCGGGTCCAGACAGAGGCCGACGACGTCGTGGGCCTTGTCGACGAAGTACGGATCCGTCGACAACCTGAACGTCTCCGAACGATGCGGCTGCAGACCGAACGCCCGCCAGACCCGCGACACCGTCGACTGCGACAGGCCCAGTTCCCTTGCCATCGACCGTGTCGACCAGCACGTGGCGTTCTTCGGTGCGGACTGCAGCGCCCTGGTGACCAAAGTGGCCACCTGCTCGTCCGTCACCGACCTAATCCGTAGTTATGAGCGTTCCGCAGGAGCATGGCCTGGGACCACCCGATCGGGGCATGTCGCCCAGGACGGCGATCCGGCGCTCGACGAATCCGGCCCGCCACCGGCCCACCGCATGCTGACCTACCTCGGCGCCGAACCCGCCCCCGGGTGAAGATGCAGCCACGGTGTTGACGCTCCTCGTGTCTCCGGGGGTACGAGGAGCGTTGAGTCGAGTGACGCGTGCACAGGTCCGGGCGCCCCACGGCCGGATCCGCGTAGTCCGCGGCCCCGACACCGCGCCCGGCGTCGGGGCCGCGTCCACGTAGCGCCCAGACCGACCAAACGCCTATGCATGTCCTCGGGACATCGGGCGCCTGGTTCTGCTGTGGCGGGGGGGAACTGGAAGAAGTGCAATAGGGGGAAAGGGCCTACTCCGGGTCCTGCTGTCCGAGGAGGAGCCATGAGCCAGTCTGCTGGGTCGATGCCTGCGATGAGCCAGGAGATGCAGGACTGCATCGAGGCGTGCATGACGTGCCACAGTGTGTGCGAAGAGACGATGAGCGCCTGCATGCAGATGGGCAGCGCACCGTCGATGCAGGTCATGCGGGCGGTCATGGACTGCTCGGAGATGACCCGGATGTGCGCGGACATGATGACGCGCCGCTCGCCGATGGCAGCCGACATCGCCGGGATCTGCGCCAAGGCGTGCGAGATGTGCGCACAGGCGTGTATGGCCATGCCGGATGATCCAATGATGATGCGGTGTGCGGAGGCATGTCGCCGCTGCGCGCAGATGTGCCGCGCGATGACAGCAGCCGCGATGTGACGCTCGTCTGACCTGGTGCCTGGGGCTGAGTCTGTCCCGGGCCCGTGCCGCATTCCGGACGTAGTGACTGAAAGGGAAGCTCCGTCGCCACGTCCGGGCGTGGGTGCCGGTGGAAGAGTCCGCACCAGGCGTAGGGCGAAGCATCCGGCATCGCGGCAGCTTGGGCCTGGACGGCGCACGAGTCCGGGCCCTTGCTCACCTTGGGCCGGACTGTAGTGGATTGCGGTGCACAACGGCGGGAACCCAGCCGTAGCCTCCGCGTATTCCTGCTAGGTCGCTGCCGTCCACCAGGCCGTCCGCGACATCCGCACCACCCTTCCCGACCGGTACTGAGCGCGGCCGCCCTGCCGTTCCCGCCGTGACCCTGACGACCAGCGTGGAACCCGCGAACACGCGGAACGCGAGGAGGGGGCCCAGGTCGCGCAGCTGCTTGGTGTCTCCCAGCGCGGCGACGTCCGGTGACACCTGTCCTGCCTCACCCCTGTCCCCTGGGAGGACCCTGGCCAAGGGCCCCGAGCCGGGTGCCACCCCTCCATGTGCGTCTTGGCGTGCCGGAGGAAGCGGTCCGTCCGCTCCTTCTTCCAGTTGTCGAAGACCCGGGGGAAGACGAGTCCGCAGCGGGTGACGAAGAACGATTTCAGCGCCTTGAACTTGCCGTCCTTGCCAGGGTTGCGCGCGAGGTTGTACCCGCCCTTCTTCGGCAGCTTCGGGAACTCCTCCTGCCCCCCACATTGCCGTACCTGCGGTCTGGCCCTCGCCTGCCGCCCAGGCGCTTGAGCAGACCCGCGCCGAGGGCTATGACGGGATGGTCGCCAAACGGCTCTCCAGTCCCTACCTGCCGGGCCGCCGTACCCGCGACTGGATCAAGATCAAGCACCTGGCCCCGCACTGACCAGGCGGGCCGGCGGTCTTCTCCGGCCGGCCGCCGGCCGATGGCGACGCCGACGGCAGGGGGCCTTGCCGATGGGCGGTGCTGTGCGTCGTCGTGAGCATCATCCCGGCGCCGGTCGCCGAAGTGTTTCCCGAACTGCCGTGCAAACGCTGCTCTGCAGTGCTCACCCGCTGCTGACACGGAAGCCGCGAGCGGGCAAGGCGTCACGGGGCTGTAGCTCTATGGGCAGGGTGTGGGGGATGCAGCGCAGAAGCCGCGTGAGTTGGGGCGACACGTTCCGGAGGGGCAGGGCGGTGCGGTGTGCGCGGGCGGCTTTCTGTGCGGTGATCAGTGCGCTGAGGCCGGCGCAGTCGCAGAAGTCGAGCCGGTCCAGGTCGATGGTGACCTGCTCGTGGCGGTGGATGGTGTCGAGGAGTGCCTGGCGGATGCGGGGTGCAGTGGCGATGTCGAGTTCGCCGGTCACGTACGCGACGGCCTGGCGGCTGTCACGGATCACGAGGACATGGGCGTTCATTCCAGGTCTCCCTGAGCGGTGGCTGGCTGGCTGTCCCGTGTGTACGGGGTGGTGTCCCAGCGGGGGCTGTGTCAGCCAAAGAGGTCGCGGATACGCAGGGTGTGGATTGTGCGTCGGCGCTGGGGGTCGTTCAGGCTTTCGGGTGCCGTGAGGGAGGTAGGGGGCCACTGGGCGTGGTACGCGTTCCAGAAGTCGCTCCACGCGGCCGTTTCGGTGGGCCCGTGTCCGGTGACGCGGGTGACGGTGTAGCCGTCGGGGGTCAGCTCGACGGACACGCCGGTGTTCGGCATCGCCACCACCCCCATGCAGGGTCGTGCGGTGTGATACTGCCCTTCAGCGTGCCGACCATCGCCGCCGCATACCACCCCAAACCGGTCACCGGTGTCCGGGCGGGCACCTGATACCCGGGGCATGCGTTGAGGGGGGGGCAATGCAAGACCTGGGCGGCATCGCCACCCGTTACCTATTGCGAGGGTCCGTGCGCGTGCAGCAGCCGTTCCGGCTGGATGATCTCTCCCACGTCCGGCTGGCCGCCCGGCGGGCCGGCAACCCGTTCTTCGACCGCGCCCTGATCGACGAGTCCTACACCCGGACTGTGTTCGCCGGCCGGGGGTTGCTGTTCCTCGCCCGGCCGGTACCCTCACGCCCGCAGTGGCACGTCCATCTGGCGTCCTTCACCCCCGTCGGGGAGGGAGCCTGGCTTGTTCTGCTGCCGCACCACCACGCCCATCGCACCCCCGGCCAGGCCCAGGAAGCGTCCGAGACCCTAGCCGCGGCGATGCACCGCACCTCATGGCACCACGCCATGGGCCTGTTCGCCCGCCCTTCCTCCACCCGGCCAGCGCGACGGAAAGGCGGAGCCCGCGCTGTGTACAGCGCCGAGGGATAGCGGCACCCGAGGTTTGTGCTGCTACTCCTGGAAGGCAGATGCCCTGGGGGTACGGAAGTCCGGCCGGCAACTGCGACGGGCGCCTCGGGAGGGAACCCGCCAGCCGGAAGCCACGGAGCAAGTGCTGCCGAGGCCGCTGGTGTGCTCGGCCAGGGCCTTCATTGCTCCGATGTAGGCCGGCGTGGTCAGGGTGACTCCGGCTGCGGTCGGTCCGGTTCCTCGTAGGTTTCGGGGTTCTCGGTCGGGGGCGGTTCGCCACGGCCCGGATGGTGGTGGTCAAGGGTTTCAGCCAGTGCGAGGGCGTCGGCGTGGTGCTCGAGTGTTCTGAGGAAAAGGACGGCGAGTTCTTCGTCGGGCCACGCCTCATCGGGGACAGGGCCGAGGAGGTAGCCGGTGACCCATAGCCGGGCCAGCATACTGGCGGCCGACCCCCGTAGCGTCGTGAACAGCGCCGGATCGTCTCTGGTCAGAAAGCCGCCCGGGTTCAAGTCCAGGTCCTCGACGAACTGCCACGCCCGCGCGAACAGCTCATCCGCATCGTGCTCGGTCTCGGCGAAGCGGCAGGCGATGTCGTCCAGCCACACCCCGGTCATCACCCCCGCCGCGTGCAGAAGGTCCCGCACCCGCTCCCTCTCGCTGTCCTCGCACGCCAGCAGCTCACCGTGCAGCTCCTGCAACTCGCGCACCAGCGCCTCGATGTCACGCAATGTCTCCAGGCGCAGCACCCGCGCCCGGCGCGCCGCGCCCTCGTCACCCCCGCCTGCCGGAGCGGACATGCCTTCATCGTGGCCCTGCACGGGACTCCCCGCACACGCAGAGCGGGGCACGTTCGCCCGGCCGCTCCGGCCAGCGGCTCTATCCGGTGTCGGCCCTGGCGGGGTACCGGAACCGGGCGCGTGTTCTAATCGAACGGGCGGGGTGGTAGCTCAGCTGGTCAGAGCAGCGGACTCATAATCCGTCGGCCGTGGGTTCAAGTCCCACCCACCCCATATGCAGCCTCCGTCCGCTGGCCGGCGGCGCTTTTGCCCCGGCTGCTGCCGGAGCTTCGATCCGGCTGACAGAGAGGCCTGTTCACGGCCTCAGCTGCGCGGGCGCGTGCGGCCACGTGGACGGGCCGGGTGTGGGCCGGTTGAGGGAACTGGTAGGAGTGGAGGGATTCGAACTCTCACGCCGCGAAGGGCACTGGGACTTGAATCCGGTCCTGCGCCACGATGCGGCCTTCGGCCGGGTATGGAGCGTGGAGGAGGCGTGTACCGCCTGTGCCGCGCTGATCCTCATGCCCGGATCATCGCCCGTGCCGTGGCCCCGCGGCCCGGAGCCGCCGGGTCGTCCGCGGCAGCGGTTCCGGCCCCAGCACGTTCCGCTGTTCCGGGTGGCTTCTCCTCCCCGTCCCCACCGGCCGACGGCGCAGGCCCCCGCGCCCACGACGGACCGGCTCCGGGCCGCGCCGTCCGCGCGGCGGGCAGACGCGCTGACCAGGCTCCCGCCGTACCCCTCTACCGGACGATTGTCCCCCGGAAAGACGTGTGCCGTCCGCCCGGTCAGGGGCCCTGCTGAGCAAGCGTGCAGGGTGCCGACAGCCGACTGCACTTCCCGCTCGCGGCCGCCTCGTGTACGCGGAGTGAGGTCATCCTCGGCGTGGCTCGCCCCACCAGGGCAGGACTGGGGGCAGGTCGCTGAGCCCGCCGACTGGCCGTTTCGGTATGGGCGACTGCCCATCGTCCCCGTCCCAGCGGCGTGCGTACTGGTCCGGGAGGCTGCCCCCAGCCCCAGTAGGGGACCGGGCGGTCTCGTGCCTCGCCGAGTTCGTCGAGGGGGTCGATGCGCTTCTCCGACACCGCGCACGGGTGGGCCCAGTCGTCGCCCATGTCGAAGACGTAGGCGAACTGTTTGCCGGGCTGGAGTCTGCTCAGTTTGGTGGCATGGCCGTCCACTGTGCCGTCCGGGGCGAGGCACAAAACCGCACCGGAGCCCGGAGCCTCTACGTGCCAGGCCGCCTACACCCACAACCCGGCATGCCCCCGCCTCCGTGGTGTGATGGTGGAGGGATGGCAGCGTTGATCGCCGTGGATGAGCCGGCCAGCGCGGGTGGACGGCGGGTGATTGTGATACACGGAGGCGGCGCCGAGGCCGCGAGGAGTCTTTGGGCACGGCGTTCTCCGATCATGATGTGATCGTCTTCTTGCAGGCGGCGGGCTTGAGTGCTCCGGAGGAGGTCCTGGACGCCCGCGCTGGGTCCAGTGGCGCGGGGGACGGGCATGGAATCCGTCTTCGGGCGGCGCCTGAGAAATGCGAGGCGGGGGCTCTGGGCGAGGCGTTGTCCAGAGCCCCCTTCATGCGGGCCGTGTCTCCATGTGACAGGGGTGCACTTCACGCGCCCGTCCTCTTCAACGACGGCACGGGCCATGGCGTCACGCCTGCAGGACCGCCGTTTCGCCGACCGAGCCGCGGTCGTGGCGGCCGACTGCTGCTTGTGCCGTCAGCGCAGCAGGGCGGTCGGGAGCCAAGGGGATGCGGTCTTGAGCAGGTCGAGGGTTCGGTGAAGGTTGGGGTTCAGGCCGGTCAGGTGGAGGCTTGCGTGGGCGGTGTGGATTTGGTGGGTGAGCCGGTTCAGCGCGCGCAGTCCTGTCCCGTCGCAGAAGGTGAGGGGTGAGGTCCAGGCAGAGGGCTCGGGGGCGCCCGGCCAGGGCAGCGGTGAGCGCCTGGTGGACGAGTGGGGCGGTGGCGAGGTCGAGTTCTCCGGTCAGGCGGAGCAGGACGGTGTCCCCACACCACAGGGTGTGGGTCCGGAGCAGTTCGTCCGCTCGCATGGCCGCCTCCGGTTCCGGGTGGGCCAGGCCGGCTGCTGCATCTTTTCCCGTATCGGGGCGGGAGAGTGGATCAGGCTGCGCGGATGTCGGCCCAGTGGTCGATGAGGCAGTCGGTGTCGCTGCCGGTGCCGGTGCCGGTGTGGTGGGCGAGGGTGGTGATGATGGTGTCTCCGCGGCCGTGTTCGTCGTCGGGTCGGTTGGCCGCCCAGTTGGTGGCGGCTGAGGCGGGCCGGGGGCCGCCGTCGCTGACGTGGACCTGCACATGGCCGGAACCGTTCGCCGTCGCGTGCAGGTGGAGGACGACGGGCGGCAGGGCGTGGGTGACAGCGTTGGTGACGAGTTCGGAGATGACCAGCAGAGTGTCGTAGATCTGGTCCTCGGTGAGTCCCCAGGTGGCCAGGACCGGGCGGGCGGTGTGGCGGGCGGTGGCGGGTGCGAGCGGCCCGTGTTCCAGCGGCAGGCCGAGCACGTGATCCCCGGCCGGGGCGGCATGCGCGGGGCGCTGCTGCCGGCTGCGGGAGACCGTGGTGGTTGTCATCGGGATCACTGCCTGTCCGGAAGGGGCCGGAATGTTTTTCCGTACTTCCAGCACACTCCCGTGCAGCACGGAAACCCTGAGCAGTCAATACCCAAAACCGAGGGAATCGGGCACTAGGTGTGCATTGGTTGAGGTCGCGATCTGCCTGCCCGGGGTGGTCTGCGGGAGGTCTTGGCTGGTCGAGCCAGCCTGGATGCGTCGGATGGCGAGGTGCCTTATGGGGCGGTGGCGTGGTGGGTGTCGGGGTTGGCTGATGGTGCGGTGAGGAGTTGGCGGGCGCGCCTGGTGCTGAGGCCGAGGCGGCGGAGGCATTCGGGGCGGCTGAGGCCCAGGTGGTGGGTGAAGAAGGCGAGTTCGTGCCGCAGGACAGAGGGGGCCCAGCGCTGGGGGAATCCGGGTACGCGGGTGCCACTGGGGGTGGCGTCGGGGTCGTCGATGCTGTGTTCGTCCCAGGCCAGGGGAGGGTTCCAGGCTTTCGCCGCAGCGCGTCGCCGGGCCTGGGTGGAGGGCCCTGGCTGATGGGCGAGACGGTCCCAGGCGGTGAGGACGGCGGCCCGGACCGCGGGTGTGCTGGTGCGGCTTCTGGCGAAGTCGGTGAGTGATTTCGCGGTGGTGGCGCCAGCATGGGCGATGGAGGGGAGGGTCCAGCCTGCGGCGCGCATGCCACGCAGGCGCCGCAGGAGCCCAATCTCCGTGACATGACCCTGGCGCTTGAAGGCCGGCGGGGGCAGTTCGTGCACGGCGAGGATCCGTCGGGCGACGTCCGTGCTGATCCCGCGCCGCGTGTCACGCTCGTGGTCGATGAGTGCGGAAGCGAAGGTGCTGGGATTGACCCGGCAACCTTGGCGATGAAGGCCGTGCTGGCCCGGTCGTAGCGCAGCTGCAGGGCCCTGACGTGGTCGACGGCTGGCTGGGCGTCGACGGTGTCGCTGCGGCGCGTGGCGCGTCCGGGAAGAGGAGTGCGGTTGCCGAGCGCGAGCAGTCGGTCCGCGGCCGCGGCCTGGATTCTGCGTGGCTGGCCCGCGTCCACGTCGTGGAGCGCGGCCGCGAGCGTCGTCAGTGACATGCCTGCCGCGCGGGCCAGAGCAGCTTGCGACAGGTGGGGGTGTGCGGTCAGGAGTTCGCGTACGTGACGCAGAGCAGGGGTGGCGTCGGTGGAGCGTCCGCCGTAGCCGCGGTCATAGTGCGGCAGATCGTCAGGCGCGACGGCCAGCAGACGGGCCGCTGCCGCACGGCTGACCGTACGTGCCGCATCCGGGCTGCGCTGGGCATCGGACAAGAGCGATTTGAGGGTGGAAGCGGCTACACCGGCTCGCCGGGCGATGACCGCTACCGGCAGATCCGGACGCTGGGCGATCAGATCCCGGACGTGGTCCGACACCGGGCGGGCGTCAACCCGGTCGGTGCGCATGTGAACGTGGCCCCTCAAGGGCGCCTGCGGCGGCGCTGCGCGCTGGTCTTCGACCACCCTGGAGTCCCGTTCCTGGACCTGCCTGGCTATCGGGCGGCTCCTCCTTTGTGGGGGTGGCCGCTTTCAGGAAGCGCCATCACCGCCGTCCAGACCCACTTGGCAAGCCCCTAAGCCGGACTCATCTTGTAGGGAGCAGCCAGGTTGGGGGACTCGGCCGTGCCTGCCGGCCCTCCCGGGGCCGCCTGAGCATCTATTGCTCAGGCGTTCTGAATGCGTGCATGGAGGCTGGAGTCATGGATTGGTACGATTTTGCCCCAGATGCTCCTTTTACCCCTTTGGGGGTGTGGGCGGCGGGACGCTGACGACCTGCAGCACTGAAGCTCCTAAGGATGATCATGGACGGATTTACTGCCTGGCCTGAAGAGCTTGCGCAGCGTTACCGGAGTGCAGGGTACTGGTCGGGAGATGTGCTGGGAGAGTTGCCGGGTGAGTGGGCGACGCGTTTCGGTGGGCGGGTGGCGATTGCAGCGGGGGATGAGCGCTGGTCATTTCGGGAACTGGATGTGCGGTCCGGCCGCCTAGCTGCTGGCTTCCGATCCTTCGGCATTGCGCAGGGTGATCGGGTGGTGGTGCAGCTGCCGAATGTTGCCGAGTTCTTCGAGGTAATGTTTGCCCTGTTCAAGGTGGGTGCAGTGCCCGTCGTGGTGCTGCCGGCGTATCGGCGCAATGAAGTGGGTTACTTCTGCCAGTTCACCGATGCGGTCGCCTATATAGTCGCCGACGAGCATGCCGGTTTCGATTTCCGCACGCTGGCGGCAGAGGTACGTCGGGATGCGCCGGCACTGCGGCATGTGTTTGTTGTGGGGGACCCAGGTGCGCACTGTGCGCTTGACACAGTGCGTGACACCTTCTCCGAGGGTTGGTTCGACAGTGCAGTAGTCGACCCGGCAGGCGTTGCCTTGCTGCATCTGTCGGGCGGGACGACGGGGACCCCGAAGCTGATCCCCCGAACGCATAACGACTACCTCTACGGGGCCAGGGCGAGTGCCGAGTTGTGTGGCTTCTCCCCGACAACGGTGTATCTCTGCTCCCTGCCAGTGGCACACCAGTTCTCCCTCAGCGCTCCGGGGGCGTTGGGGACCTTCCTGTCGGGCGGTCGGGTGGTGCTTGGGACCCATCCGGCGCCCGATGCCGCCTTCCGCCTGATTGAACAGGAAAAAGCTACGGTTGCCGCCGTGGTACCTCCGGTCGCCGCGCTGTGGCTGCAGGCCGCCCACCACACGGGGCATGACCTGTCCAGCCTTCAGCTGTTGCAGGTGGGCGGGGCGAAGCTGAGTTCTCAGCTCGCCCGCACGGTGCGACCCGTACTTGGCTGTCAGGTCCAGCAGGTGTTCGGGATGACCGAGGGGCTGTTGAACTTCACCCGTCTCGACGACCCTGACGAGACGGTCTTCCATACCCAGGGCCGGCCGCTTTCGCCGGCCGATGAGATTCGGGTGGTCGACGACGCCGACCAGGATGTACCGGCCGGTGAACCGGGGCACCTCCTGGTCCGTGGCCCCAACACTATCCGCGGCTACTACAAGGCCCCGGAGCACAACAAGGCTGCATTCACCGAGGACGGGTTCTACCGCACGGGCGACATCGTTCGCCAGACCCCGACTGGGCACCTGACGGTAGTGGGCCGAGCCAAGGACCAGATTAACCGCGGCGGAGAGAAGATCGCCGCCGAAGAGATCGAGAACCACCTGTTGGACCACCCGGACGTGGCCGAGGCAGCCGTGGTGGCCATGCCGGACCCCTTCCTCGGCGAACGTATTTGCGCCTACATCGTCCCCCGCAACGGCCGTGCCAAAGCTTCTGATCTGCTCGCTTTCGTTCGCGGCCGGGGGCTGGCAGCCTACAAAGTGCCCGATCGGCTCGAGTTCATCGATGCCCTGCCCCGTACGGCTGTCGGAAAGATCAGCAAGCAACGGCTGCGGAACCGTATCGCCACCGCAATCACGTCCATGGAGGAGAGTTCGTGAGCATGAATAATGCACTGTCCCTGGGTAGGCTCCGCCTGGATGTGGCCGCCGTGCTCGGCGTGATCCCGACTGCCGTGGCAGAGGATGTGCCGCTGCACGAACAGGGGCTGGACTCCATCCGGCTGATGACACTGGTCGAGCAATGGCGCGCCCGCGGGGCCGCTGTCACCTTCGCTGACCTCGCCGAACGGCCCACCCTGAACGAGTGGGGCGCACTGCTCACCTCCCAGGTTGACTGCGATGCCCCCCCGCAGTAGGACGCAGGTAGAGCGGCTGCCGTTGACCGCGGCGCAGCAAGGCGTATGGGTAGCCCAACAACTAGCCCCCACCTGCCCGCTCTACAACGCTGCCGAATACATCCAGGTCGACGGGCCTCTGGACACGACGAGCTTCGCGCAAGCCCTGCGTAAGACCGTCGCCGAGGCCGACGCCCTGCACGTCCGCTTCGAGGCCGATTCGGGCGGCGTGATCCAGCTGCTGAACCCACCTGGAGAGTGGGAGCTCCCTATCATTGATGTCAGCGGCGAACCAGATCCAGACCGGGCCGCGCTGGCATGGATGCGCACCGATCTGCAAGCCGTGGTCGACCTGCAACGAGGCCCGCTGTTTGCGCACGCCCTGTTCCGCCTCGGCCCCGACCGATACCAGTGGTATCACCGCACCCATCACATTGCCCTGGACGGCTACAGCTTCTCCCTCATTGCCAACCGGGTGGCACAGCTGTACACCGCTGTGGTCACCGGCCGCCCCAACGGCGCCGGACGGCTGACTTCCCTGCAAGCCGCACTCGACGATGAGGCCCTATATCGCCGATCCTCGCAGTACGAGGCGGACCAGGAGTTCTGGCAGGCCCGCTTCGCCAACCCCCAGCAGGCGGTGAGCCTAAGCGAGCGCGTGTCGGTCCCCTCCGGGCGGCTGATACGGTCCAGCAGACAGCTTCCGTCCCAGAGTATGGATGGCTGGCGCGCGCTGGCTGGGCAGAACGGCGCCACCTGGGCCGAAGCAGTCCTGGCCCTCACCGCCCTCTACGTACACCGGCGCACCGGTGCCGACGAGGTGGTCTTGGGACTGCCAGTGATGGGCCGACTGGGGTCAGCCACCGCACGCGCACCGGTGATGCTGATGAACACCGTCCCCCTACGTGTTCCCATAAACCCGCAGACTGGACCGGACGTTGTGGTACAGGCGGTCGTGGCACAGATGCGGGAGATCAGGCCCCATCAGCGCTACCGGGGCGAACAGCTGCGACGCGACCTACGGCTCGTCGGCGGCAACCGGCGGCTGTTCGGGCCGATGATCAACGTAATGCCCTTCGACTACGGACTCCACTTCGCTGGACACCCGGCCAGAGCCACCAATCTGTCCGCCGGCGCGGGCTTCGTCGAAGATCTCGCCATCCATCTGCACGTCCGCGCCGACGGTGCACCGCTCACGCTCGACATCGACGCCAACCCCAACTGCTACGCCCCCGCTGAGCTGACCAAGCACCTCGATCAACTCACCGACCTGCTCACCTCCTTCACGACAGTGCGCCCCCTCTCGCGCTGACCGCAACAAAAGAGAACCAATATGACACCGACATCATTTTGGATCAGCAGGCCCGAGTCCACATATGTAGCTCAGGTACGGAGATGGAATGCCACCACCCGGCCTTGGCCGCGCGAGGCAGGCCTGGCGGAGCTGTTCGGCCGCTGGGCCCGCGAGACACCCGATGCATGCGCCGTCATCGACGGCGAGTATCAGCTGTCCTACCGGGAGCTGGAACGGCGGGCGAATGCTGTCGCTCATGCCCTAGTCGGCGAAGATGTTCAGACCGGCCAGCGGGTAGGGATGCTCGGCACGCGCTGCGCGGATGCCATCGTTGCCCTTCTGGGCATCATCAAGGCTGGCGCGGTGTACGTACCGCTGGACACCGAATACCCCACCCCACGACTGACAGCCATGGTCAAGGACGCCGA
The DNA here is from genome assembly GCF_042795405.1 of Streptomyces sp. NPDC056480. Taxonomy (NCBI): domain Bacteria; kingdom Bacillati; phylum Actinomycetota; class Actinomycetes; order Kitasatosporales; family Streptomycetaceae; genus Streptomyces; species Streptomyces sp. NPDC056480. The sequence continues at coordinate 13,143 of NZ_JBHTSA010000109.1, forward strand.
CGTCCATGCGGTCATCGCGCTGCCCGGCAGCGACTGTGATCTCGACGCCGTCAGCGGCACGGTGCTGCGAGTACAAGAGCAGACGATGGACCATCCGCCGGCCCTCGCCCGCTCCATCACTGGTGAAGACCTGGCGTATGTGATGTTCACCTCCGGCTCCACCGGTCACCCCAAGGCCGTCGGTATTCGGCAGCGCGGCATCACCCGCCTCGTGGTCAACACCGACTACGTCACCTTTGACCCAGATATCCGTATGCTGCATGCTTCGTCACTCTCGTTCGACGGCTCCACCTTCGAGATCTGGGGGGCGCTGCTCAACGGTGGCTGCCTCGTCGTGGCGGACTCCCGCCTCTTGGTGTCACCGGAAGACCTCCGAAGCCTCTTCCAGACTCAGGGGATCACCACAGCCTTCATCACCACCGCGGTCTTCCATCGTCTGGCCCAGCAGGCGCCGGACATCTTCAGTACCCTCCGTGACGTTCTAGTCGGGGGCGAAGCACTCGACCCAGCCTCCGCACGCAACGTCCTCGCCAGCGGTCGGCCTCCCCGGCACCTGGTCAACGGATACGGGCCCACCGAGAACACCGCATGCACCACCGCTTACCTGGTGAATGACCTTCCCGCGGACGCTACGGTCATGCCGATCGGCAAGCCGATCGCCAACACCACCTGCTACATCCTGCGCGACGACGGCACGCTGGCCGACATCGGGCAGAAAGGGGAACTTTGTGTGGGGGGCGACGGAGTAGCGGTGGGCTACCTCAACAATCCGGAGCTGACCGCCGACCGCTTTATTCCCGACCCGTTCAGCGATGACCCGGCCGCGTGTCTGTACCGCACTGGGGATCTGGTCAGCTGGCGCGCGGACGGTACCCTCGACTACCACGGCCGCCGCGACACCCAGTACAAGATCCACGGCTACCGCATCGAAGCCGGCGAGATAGAAGCCGCCCTGCTCCGGCATCCTTTCATTACCGAAGCCGTCGTCATCCGTCGGGAAGTCACCACGGTCAGCGGCGCCAAGGACGCCGATCTGCTTGCCTACTTCGCCACTGCCGGTGACCAAGCGCCACAGACAGCGGAACTGCATGACCACCTCGCACTGCAACTTCCCAGGCACATGATTCCAGCTGCCTTCATCCAGCTGTCGCAGCTGCCCCTCACTGCAATTGGAAAGGTCGACCGTGCGGCACTTCCGGCAGTGCCTGCAGCCGCGCACCTCCCGAACAGCACGCCCGTCGCCCCTGCATACCCCCCGTTGTGCGGCGGAACCGTGCAGGAGCAGATACGGGGCATCTGGGGTGAGGTGCTGCGGGCTCGGGGTATCGAGCAGGACATTGAACCAGAAGACACCCTGTTCAACGTTGGCGGGACGTCCCTTGATGTGATCGAGATCCACGGAAGAACGGCTGCCCTCTTCAACGTACCCAACCTCACTCCTCTGGACCTGTTTGCCCATCCCACGCTGCGGGGTTACGCGGACCACCTCGCCTCACTGATCAACGCGGCCAACGGAAAGGCAGCGAGCCGGTAACTGGCGCCATGACTCCAGGACAGAGGCGGCACTGTGGACATGGCCAGCCCGGCTTCCCGGCGCGGACGCTGAGCTATGGCAACGGCCGCCACCTTGCAGGCCCACCACAGGGATGAGCAGAGACTTGCTTGCTGGGCAGCCCCCACCTGATCACGCTGACCGAAGAGATGATGCGCTCTTCTTCGCTATATTCATGCGCGCCGAGAGCTCTGGAAATTCACTTGCAATACTTCACTATCTCCGGCGGCCTGGCAATTTTCTGCCCAGGCCGCAAGCACAGTACTCTAATCTCTGTTTACTGGACGGAAACATCCGAAGTGGCCACAATGGCGCGAATTTACTATGAATCCACGAGAAGGGAGTGTCGAAGTGGAAATCGAGACTGAACTGCGCGGTCTCCTTGATGCATGGATGACATCCATCAAGGAGAAGGATGTGTCTTTCGTGGACCGCGTGATGGTACCCGGGTTCCGGTATACTCATTTCACCGGGGAGACCTATGATCTCGAAGGGTATAGAAGCCTATATGAGGCCCTGGCTGAGGATGGCGGTACGAGAATCCAAAGGGTCGATGTAGATGTACGACCACTTGCCGATGGTGCGGTGGGGTTGATGACCGGTGAATTCTTGGGTGAGCATACTTATGCTGACGGGCGTACAGAAAAGGAAGACGTACGGTTCCTCTGTGTCTGGGAGAAATCCGAGGGCGAGTGGCGTGCAGTCGAGCTCCAGGTTGTAGGTAGGCAGCCAGCTGCCCCCTCCGGGTGAGTCACTGCACAATGCGGTCAGTGCGCATTCTTTGTTCCATAAGGCCCCCTGCGGCGGGGAGGCCGCAGGGGGCTCGCCTGTGGACCGGGGCAAACAGGGCCTGAAACGCTCAGTGGCCACCGAGGCGACCGGTATCCCGCCCGGTATCGTCTTGGCCGGGGCCAACTGCCACGACTCCCTGCTGCTCGTGCCCACCCTTCAAGCCGCCAAGGAGCAGGTCGGCGAGCGTCCCGGCCGGGTCAGCGTGAATCTGGACCGCGGCTGCGACAGCCGCAAGTTCCGTTCCGCACTGGGCGAGTTGGGATTCACCGGCCAGATCGCCCGCAAGGGCGTCCCCGCCCCGGTCCAGGTCGGCAAGAGATGGGTGGTGGAGCGGAGCCACGCGTGGATGAACGGCTTCGGCAAGCTGCAACGCTGCACCGAGAAGCGCAGCCTTGTCGTGGACTTCTACCTCTACCTGTCCGCAGCGATCGTCACCCTGCGTATGCTCATCCGCCGCGCGACCCCGCGCTACCGCTGGAACGGCCGCCCCACCGCCAAGCGCCTGAAGTGACGCCTACTGCCGGGCGCTCTTACTTAAGTAGTACGGCGAACTGCGCAGAGGCAACGGCCGGGGCGTTCGCCGGGCCCGTAGAGCGAAGGGCGTTCATGCCACCCTCACGCCAGGCGCGGCGCCAGCGTTCCACGACCGCACACTCACCCGCAGGTCCTTCGCGATCACCGCAGTCCTCTCACCCGCCGCGAACCACTGCCGGCCTGAAGCCGGATCCCCTCACGAAATGTCCGACGCTCAGGAGTCAGGCCCGCATCCTCCGGACATCTCATATCGCCGGGATACCGCAGGGATCATGAACCGTCACTACAACAGTGTCTGGCGGGGACGGGGCCGTTCCACGGGCGGTGGCCGGGGAGTCACGACTTGACGTGAGAGTCACGGTCAAGGTGCCTCTCAGCCGCTGCCCCGTTCCGACGTGATACCGCAGACGGTGCCTCATGCTCCTGACCGTTGAGCCTCCTTGGACGCAACGGAAGCCTTGCCGATCATGTACACCGCGGGCACGATCAGCGGTTGGCCATCGGGCAGTGTGGCGGTGCTATATACCCGACTCCGTCCACTGGCAATTACGCTAATTCCTGCGGATGTGGCGAGTTGCTCCATTTCGCCGTCGGCCAACTGGCCGCCAGTCAAGTCGTAGCTGAGCGCGCGGTTCAGCTTGTCTGCCCAGTCGGCCTGCCCGGACCTGACGAGAGTGTACAAGTCTTGGATCGAGTCGGTAATCTCGATGGCGAAGACACCTCCGGTCTCACCAAGTAGCTGTGCCAGGTTTTCGACCGCGCCTTTCTTCACCTTATCGTCGAAAAGGTGAAGAACTGTTCGGAGGTAGATGTTGCAGTCGCCGAACTCTGTGTGTGCTTCCTCGGTGGCTTCCCTGTCGAGTAGATCGAACTGGCGGAAAGAGATGCCCGAGCTCGAGCAGGCGGCTTGTGCCGCCCGAACGGCCGACTTCGATACGTCGAGGCCGATCACGAGGGGGTAGTGCTTGGCGAGATATGCCGTCTGTGTTCCGTTTCCGCAGCCGATGTCAAGCAGCGGGAGATCCGCTGTGAAATGTGGCTGGAACAGCGGAAGGTGTTCGGCAGCGACTACTGACGGGTCGCTATCCCAGATGGAATGGCCTACTCCTGTGGGCAGTTCATTCCAATACCGCTCCCACTTTTCCTGCTCGCTTACCATGTCCATCCCTTTCCATGCGGCGCTGTTTACAGGAGTCGGGCGTCAAGAATTTTGGCGGATTTCTCGATGTTGGGTGTAAAGTTCATAGTGATATGGTTGCCAGGCACGTCATGGACCGTGACGGTTCCGCCGGCAAGTTGGTGCCAGCCCGTATCGAGATTGCGGGGGAGATAAGGATCTGAGGTCTGGGCGCGCAAGAAGAGGATGTCGCCGCTATAGCGGCCTGGTCGGTAGTCCGACATCGCCCTCGTGTTCGCATCGAATGTCCGCAGGAAGCGGGCAACCTCATCTCGCGATTCGCGAGGGAAATACTTGTGGGCAAATGTGCCGTGCTCGATGAGGTAGTCGGCCATGGCAGGTGGAGAAAGCCTGCGCAGGTCGTTGGCGACTTGAGTATCGTCGAGGGCGTCGAGGTTCAGGAGGTATCGGATGATTGCTTCTGGGCCGGTTAGATCGGTCGGGAAATATCCAGGGCTTGGAGAGTCGAGCATGGCCAGCAAGGCGACGACCTCGCCTTGCTCGTGGAGCTGCCTAGCCATTTCGTAAGCGATGATGCCGCCCATGGAGGCACCGCCGAGGTAGTAGGGGCCCTGTGGCTGCATACTCTTGATCTCGGAAAGATAAGAGGAGGCCATGGCTTCCATGGACCGGGGGTTCGCCGATTCGTCGTCGGCGCTGCCCGCCTGAATTCCGTAGACGGCTCGACGTGTTCGTAGGGCTGAGGCCAGTTCCCGATACAGGTAGACGTGACCGCCCACGGGGTGAATGAGAAACAGCGGAGTCTCGGCGGTTCCAGGCTTGAGTGGGACGAGTGCCGACTCGCTTCCCAGGTCGCGGGAGGCAGTAAGGATTTGAGCCATCGCGGAAATGGTAGGCGCCTGGATAAGCAGGTGGGTAGAAGCAGCGGGTGATATCTTGCTTTTAATTCTATTAGCGACCTGGACTGCTTGGAGCGAGGTTCCTCCAAGAGTGAAGAAGTTGTCGTCGGGGTTGATGGGGGACAGACCGAGAGTCTCCTCCCAGATGGTCATGATGGCGTTCTCCAGAGCCTGGCCAGCATCACATCTATCGGGGCTAGCGGAGGTCAGGCTGCTGGACGAGGGAAGCTCGGAGATAGAAGAGGGTTCGCTCGGACCGTCGGCACAAGTATGGTTCCCAGCCCAGAAGAGCTGACGCTGGAACGGGTAGGTGGGCAGGCTGACACGACGGGTGGAGGTAGCAGGAGCCGACCAGGAGACGGCCGCGCCGTGGAACCAGAGGCGATGGATCGTTTCCTGCAGCGCCGTGATGTTGTCCTCTGTATCAGAGGGCAGAGTGCTGAAAGCGGGGTAAGGGTGGGCGAGTTGCTGGGCGGCAAGAGAGGTAAGCGTGCGACCTGGGCCGACCTCGAGCAGAATTGGTTCCATGTCGCGCACAGCGCGTTGCAAAGCAGGAGAGAACTTCACAGGGCAGGTAGCGTGGCTCAACCAGTAACCGATACCAGTTGCTTGTTCCTTTGTGACCCATTCGCCGGTTACGTTCGAGAGGTAGGGGATATTCGGAGGATGCAAAGATATAGATTTGAAGGCCTCCCGCAGAGCAGCGAGGATAGGCTCCATCAACGGAGAGTGGAAAGCATGCGAGGTACGCAGCAGCCGGCAGGCGATGTTTTCGGTCTCAAGCTTCCTTTGGAGACGGAGTACCGCGGATGCGTCCCCGCCGACGACGCATGACTGTGGAGAGTTTGCTGCACAGACAACCACGCCGTTAGGGAGAAGGGCGGCTGCCTCTTCGGCGGGGAAGGTAAGGGCGAGCATGGCACCGGCGGCTGTCTGCTGCATGAGTGCGCCGCGAAGGGAGACCAGCTTTAGAGCGTCCGGCAGGGAGAAGACGCCAGCAAGGCAGGCAGCGACGTACTCACCGAGACTGTGGCCCAGCATGGCCACAGGCCGGATACCCTTGCTCAGCCACAGCTGGGCCAGAGCATATTCAACTGCAAACAGAACAGGCTGGCAAAGACGTGTCTGCTCCAGGGCCTGATCGGGCGCGGAGTTTTGGTAAAGCAGGTCGCGGATGTCTGTGTTCAACTCTCCTTGCAGAATTTGGGCACAGGTGTCCATGGCGCGACTGAAGGCAGGTTCGCTGGTGTAGAGGTCCCTGCCCATGCCCACGTGCTGCGTACCTTGGCCGGGAAAGAGGAACATCACACCGCGTTCTTGAACCGGTGTGTCACTCTTGGCCATCAGCTTCCAGGCTGACCCCGGAGGGTGATGGGCCAGCAGACCACGATACGCGAACGTCTCTCGGCCCCATTGCAGAGTATGCGCGACGTCGCCCAGCGGCAGCGCAGGGTGGCGTTCAAGGTGCTCGGCCAGGCGCTGGCCCATATCGCCAAGTGCGGCAGGAGTCTTCGCCGAGAGTGGCAGAATCACACGCTTTTCTGCCAGGGAGCCAAGGTGTGCGGGCGACGGTGGAGCTTGCTCGAGGACAACATGGGCGTTGGTGCCGCCCATGCCGAACGAGCTGACCCCTGCTCGACGCAGCTCTGGCCAGTCCCTCAGCATGGTGTTGACGAAGAAGGGGCCTTCCTCGAGATGGAGCAGAGGATTAGGCGTCTGGAAGTGCACGGAAGGCGGAATTTTTCCGTGATGTACCGACAAGACCGCCTTGATCAGTCCAGCGATTCCTGCAGCGGCGTCCAGATGACCGATGTTGGATTTCACTGACCCCAACGCGCAGGATTTCTTGGTCGAGACGCTTCGGTAGGCCTTGTTGAGAGCGGCGACCTCAATTGGATCCCCGAGCGGAGTGGCCGTCCCATGAGCTTCCACGTACCCCACAGAGCCCGGATCCCAGCTGGCCATCTCCAGCGCCTGGGTAATGACAGCGGCCTGCCCGTCGATACTCGGCGCGGTAAAATCCATCTTGAGGAAACCGTCGTTGTTGGCGGCTGCTCCACGGATAACCGCATAAATGTGATCGTGGTCGGTCATGGCGTCCGCGAGTCGCTTCAGCAATACTGCGCCGGCTCCGTTGCCCCGGACGGTCCCATCGGCGCGGCTGTCGAAAGGCCTGCACCGCCCATCGCTGGACAGAATCATTCCTTCCACGTGCTCATGCCCAGCTACAAGCGGATAGTCGACCGACACCGCCCCGGCCAGTGCTATGTCGCATTGATGACTGAGCAAACTGTGGACCGCAGTGACCACCGCAACGAGACCGGTGGAGCAGGCTGTCTGAACGGCCAGACTCGGGCCGCGGAGGTTCAGGAGATGGGATACCCAGGTAGTCAGGAAATCGGTTCCGTTGTGCAAGTTATTTTGATAGTCATCGAGCTTCCCCTGGCTTTCCGGTTGCACGTAGCGATTCAGATAGGAGTTGCCTGTACTGCAGCCAGCAAATACCCCTGCTGCTTCTGTGCAATCCCTGGGATTATAGCCAGCATCCTCAAAAGCTTCCCAAGCACATTCCAAAAGGAGCCGGTGCTGTGGATCCATGATCCTAGCCTGGCTGGGAGTCATCCGAAAGAATGCGGCGTCGAACATACCGGCTGTGGGGAGTACGCCTTTTGCTCGGACGTAGTTGCTCTTAATGGCCTCGCTCCGAGGGACCCCGGAAGCCACGCATTCTTCTACACTTGGAAAATGGATGGACTCTGTTGCGGTGCACAGATTTTCCCAGAACTGGCCCACATCGGCGGCTCCGGGGAAGCGGCCAGACATGCCGATGATAGCGACCGCGCCAGCAGGGTTCATGACTGCCTCCATAGGTGCGTGCAACGACCCTCGTGCGCCAGCTTGAATGATGGAAGGTTGGCTCCTTGAGTACGACAGTTCCGCTAGGCTCTTCGATATAAAGATCGTTTTCGGGATGGGTGGTCGTCTTCTCTCGTGCCCCAGCCTCCGCTGAGCGAGACTTCTCGTGATGAGTAATCACTACTCAGGGGAGGTAGGCTCCTGTGTGTCGGGGCAGGGAACCTCTTTCATCCTGTACTGGTGGGCGAAATGGCTGGTCAGCGGGTCCTGCGTTGTTGGTGGGTTGGACGGGCCGTCGTAAGGTCCAGGGGCTCAGAGACACCGGGTATGGCTTTCAGCGGGTTGCATTCGATGGTTCGCCTCACCTGGCCGCCCGGTGTCTCACGACGACTCGGCCGGTGATTAGGAGCTGCGAGCCCCTGCGGGTGTATCGCTGAGTAGGACCACGCTGGCGAGGTCGTTCGGGAGAGCAGCGCACACCGACGAACCGGAGGAACCCGTGCCTCAGATATGGGCGGGCGTGGACATCGGCAAGACCCATCACCACTGCGTGGTCCTGGACGCCGAGGGCAAGCGACTGCTGTCGCGCCGCGTACGTAGTCGGTCAGTGCCCGCCGGATGTGCGGGAGTTTGAGCCTGCGGGTCAGCTCGATTGCCTCGGGCCAGCTGGTCGCCGTGGGAGCCCGGCACGGTGCGGAGAGGGGTGGCCATCAGTAGTTGTCTCCTTCAGGGGCGACGCCGAATCGGGACCAGGCGGACGTGCCTGGCTGGAGGCTGTGGTTCTCGGGCGCTCTCGTCGGGCCGGGAACCGTGCGTCCGAGGTGGTGGTCGAGGATGGAGATGAGGTCGTTCTCGGCCAACCGGCCTGCGATCGCCGCGGTGCCAGGGCCCTGTCCACCCTCGCCGGCACCGTGGAGTTTGGCCAACTGGACGGCATCCGCCGCGGCCTGGACCAGCCAGGACGCGGCCCCGCCCGGGCAAGAACGCGGCTTCCCCGGCACGGGTGGCCTTCGGGGGGCGGCCTGCGTCCTTGTCCTCGCGGGGCGGTGGTGTTCGTCCTTGATGGGACGGCTGCCCAAGGTGGACCGCCGATGGCGGGCTGCCTCAACAGCGCGGTCCTCTGTGACCGCGGTGACCACGAGTTCGTCACCGTGGAAGCGGGCCCAGACCGTCTGCCCGACCAGCTGGTGCGGGACCGAGTCCACTGAGATCGTCGCGCCGTTCGCGGCCTTCCGAGTGGTGCCCAAGGCTGCGGAGAACGGGTTCGCCGACAGCCGGTCCAGAGGGTTGGCCTCCTCGGCAGGGGCCTCGACGGGCTTGCGCCGGATCGCCCGGTTAACCTTGTTGCTCACCTCGTCGGTGAACTGGAACTGCCGGCAGGCATCCTCGAGATCCGCGAAGTCGCGGTAGGCCGGCTGGAGGTCGACGCCGGTAGGCACCAGGTCCCGTTTCGCGATCTGCACCGTCGCCTCGGACCCGCCCTTCGACTGCGGATCGGCCGGGACACAAGTCCTGACCGTGAGCCCGTAGTGGTGGCCGATCGCGATGATCTGCAGATTGCGTATTAGTATTCGAGAGAACGTCCGTTCATTGTCCGTGAGTGCGTAACCCGCCATTCCGCCGCAGCGTCGTATACAGCAGCCGACGATCGTGGGGTGGGTCTTGTCAAGCACCGGGATCACGGCGCGGATCCGGTCGGCGTCGATCTGGCCGCCGGACCGCTCGATGAGCTCCTCGATCTTCGGCAGGTAGTCGTCGATCATCTTCGGCCGCTGCTGCCGCCTCGGCGGGTCCCTCCATTGCCGCGAAGCTCCACATATCGCTCACGGTGTGATGGTCGACCCCAGCCAGCTCGGCCGCCGCACGGTAACTGCCCCGTGGCGTCGTACGTTTTCAGAATCTCCATGATCTCCTCTTTGCTCTTCGCATCGGTCAAGAGAACAGACCGGGTGGATAGACAGCCAAGAGGGATCACGCGTCCACCAGCGGGGACATCTCAGTCCGCCAGCGGGGAGCTTTACACCACCGTCGCTTCGCTCGCTGGAGCAAGGAGCGGGTCTGGTCCCGTCTTCACCGGGTCATCCTGGATGAACTCGGCGCTCAGGGAGGCCTGGACTGGTCGCGTTTCGCCCGTCGACTCGGTGAGTGTCCGGGCTTTTGACCGGGCCGAATCCGACCGATCGCGGCAAGGACGGATCGAAGATCCGCCTCGTCACCGACCGGTCCGGCCTTCCAGTCGCAGTCGCCATCTCCACGGCCAACACCCACGACAGTCTCACCCTCCAGCCACTCGCCGCGTCGATACAGCCCGAGCATCACCAGCGGTTCAATCGCGACCACGCCAGGCTGAGAGCCCCTGGCGAACGAGCCTTCGCCCAGCTGAAGTCCTGGCGGCTGTTCACGAGCCCGATGCTCCACCCGCCGCATCAGCACCATCGTTCAAGCCGACTACACACTCCTGACCTGCGACTATTCACGATGAAAGAGGTTCACTGTCCGATCTCGACGCGTGACCAACCGTGGCACCTCGATCTAAAGCACGACCTCCATTGGTTTCTTGAGTACCGATTACTCACCCACTGTCCGCGGCGTGGCCGGAGGTTGGAGGTTGGAGGTTGGGGTGTCGCAGGTCACAATGAGAACGTCTTGATGCGAGAGGTGGGCTTCTCACTCGCCCGGTGATCGCACCTGTTCCATCCGGTGTCGTCCGCGTGGGCGTTCACCCTCCTGGCCGCGACCATCGAGCAGATCTACACGACCCATCCTGAGGACGCCGGGCATCAGCAAGACCTGAAAGAGGAACCATGGAAAGAAGATTCCTTCCCTATCCGTTCCCGCGAACTACAGCGATGGCGACCCCCGAAGCGCTGGATGGGATTCACAAGAACCCCGCCGTAAGGGTCACGCTTCCCAGCGGAGACACCGTCTGGCTGGTCACCGGCTATGACGCCGTCAAACGCCTGCTGTCCGACCCCAGGGTGCGGAAGGACCGGAAAAATCCGGAAGATGCTCGTCTGAGCCGCGACAACGATATGCTGCAAGACCCAAGAGCCAGCCTTGATCCACCTAGGCATCCGGTCATACGGCGGCTCATCGTCAAGGCATTCACGCCAGCCCGGGTCAAGCAATTGCGGCAACCGACCGAAGAGCTCGTGGAAGAGCTGCTAGACAATACGGAATCGTCCGGATCCCCCGCCGACCTGCATGAAACACTGAATTTCCCTCTGACAATCCGCACCCTCAGCACGCTCCTAGGAGTGCCTCCGGAAGATCATATAAAATTCGGCACCTGGGTGGATAAATTCTTCTCCATCACCCCAGGGAATCCAGAAGAGATCGCAATAGCCCGCGGTGAACTCTGGACATACATCGAGCACCTTGTCGACGCCAGGCGGAAGAACCCGCGCGACGACCTGATCAGTGCTCTGATACAGGCACGCGACGAAGACGATTCTCGCCTCACCGAATACGAACTCGCCTGGTGGTCGCAAGGAGTCCTGCTCGGCGGCTACGAAACCACCGCCAATCATCTTGGAGCCGGAATCATCACCCTGCTTACCAATCCGGACCAACTGAACCTGCTCCGCGCAGACCCGTCAATGACGTCGCAGGCCGTCGAAGAATTGCTGCGCATCCAGATGGTCTTTTCCTCGCTCGCTAGTCTGAGGTACGCAAATGAGGAAATCGAGATCGACGGGGTGGTCATCCCCAAGGGGGCCGGCGTGATTCCCGCCATGGAATCTGCTAATCGAGACGGGAAATTTTTTCCCGACCCCGAAAAATTTGACATCCGCCGAGATGGCAGCCACCGCCACCTGGCCTTCGGCTCCGGCCCACACCACTGCATCGGGGCCGCCCTGGCGCGCATGGAACTGCAGACGGCCATAGGGGCATTGCTACGCCGCTTCCCCACACTGCAACTCGCAGTCAATCCCGCCGACCTGCGCCGCAGCGAAGGTAGTTTCATGGAAGGATTCCGCCAAGTTCCGGTCAAGTGGTAAGCAGGAATCCGAATGCACGAACTGCATCGTCACAGTTCCCTGAGCTTTGTCAGGGTGGGTAGCGATCGGGTGACGGTGTGCGGAAGGGAGAACAGGCAGGTTCCCAGGGCTCTTGAGCAGGGTGTCGAAGCTCAGCTCTTCAGCCCTGGGGATGCTCCTGTCTCTCGTCAAGCGGTGCTCTGGAGAGGGATTTATAGGTGATTGTGCAGGTCAGCGATCCAGCGCACCTTCGGTGCGCGCCGGGGGCGTGGTAAATGCCGTGGCGCGCGCCGGGGTGCTTCTGTCGGCTCTGGCGGGGCCTGGTGCCGGTCCGGGATGGTGGTGGGATTCGTTCCGGCCGAAACTGATGCTTCTGTGATGCCTGTGAGTGCGCAGGTCAGCGTGGTACTGGGGGCCGTCCACGGGAACCGTGGAGTGTTGCTGTGAAGCGCCTGCGTCAGAATTCCTGATTCACCCTGGTCCTCCCGGAACGGCGCCGATCGGAGGGAGCGGGAGCGTGGAGGTACTGCACGAAGGGTGCGCCGGCCTGGACATCAGCGAGAAGGGCGCCAAGGTGTGCGTGCGGACCCCGAGCACGAAACGGCGGGGATCGTTCGCCACCGAGACCACCACCTGGAGCTCGACGGCGAACGCCGTGCTGGCTTTGCTCGACCACCTGGTCGCCGCGAACGTGACGCTGGTGGTGATCGAGACGACGTCCGATTGCTGGAAACCGTTCTACTACGTACTGGCCGAGGACCTGAACGTGATCCTGGGCAACGCCCGGCAGGCACCGGCATCAAACTGTCCGCGGTTGCCGTCGGCATCATGGGCGTCTCCGGCCGGGCCATGCTCGAAGCCCTCATCGGCGGTGAACGCCACCCGCAAACCCTCGCGGACATGGCCAAACGCAGGCTCCGCAGCAAGATCCCCGAACTCACCGAAGCCCTGACCGGCCGCTTCCGCGAACACCACGCCTCCCTGGTCTGGCTGTCGATCAGCACGACCAGCTCACCAGTATGATCGACCAGCTCAGCCGTCGCGTCGAGGAGGCGGTGGTGCCCTTTCGGGACGCCCTCGACCTGCTCGACACCATCCCCGGCATCAGCCAGGCCACCGCCGAAGTGATCATCGCGGAGACCGGCGGTGACATGACCCGTTTCGCCTCCGCCAAGCACCTCGCGTCCTGGGCCGGCGTCTGCCCAGGCCACCATGAGTCCGCCGGCCGCACCAAGAACACGAAAGTCAGACCCGGCAACCCCTACCTCAAAAGGCGCCGGGCCTTGACCCCTGATCTTGGACACACGAGACACTGGATCCTAAGGATTCGAGGACGGACATCTCGTGGTCATGAAGAACTATCCGCCGGAGTTCAAGGTGGACGCGGTCGC
>NZ_JBHTSA010000110.1:0-26073 GCF_042795405.1 Streptomyces sp. NPDC056480
CCGGTGAGACGACCGGCCGGGGGTTCCGTGCGTGCGGGGGGCGCGTCCGGGGCGGCGAGGAGATCCCGAGGGGTTCGGGTGAAGATCGCGAAACGCCCCTGCGGAGACCGCGAGGAGCGGCGGCGCAGCGGAGGCGAGCGGACCGGCCGGGAGGTACCGTACGACCGGGATTTCGCCTGCGCGAACCCCACGGAAACCCTTCCAGCGTGAAGAGCATCACACACCACCCTTACTTTGTGCGGCTTCCGTCAGCGCCCCTATGCTCTCGTCCCGACCAAGATTTGCGACTGCATATCCAGGTGGGATACCTCGTGCTCAACCAGACAGCCCCTGCCCCTCTCGCCGCGCCCGTGGCCTGGAGCCGCGTGCCGGACACCAGGCCGGACGCCGCGGGCCGAGGCCGCGGACGTCTCCACGTCCTCGACGGCCTGCGTCTCGTCGCCGCCCTCATGGTGGTCGGCTACCACTACCTCGCCTTCGGGGAGGGCTGGCCCGCGCCGGTCGAGCGGCTCTTCCCCGGCACCTACTCCGTGGCCTCGTACGGCTACCTCGGCGTGGAGTTCTTCTTCCTCATCAGCGGCTTCGTCATCTGCATGAGCGGCTGGGGCAGGCCGGTGAAGGACTTCTTCGTCTCCCGTGTGGCACGTCTCTACCCGGCGTACTGGTTCGCCGTCGTCGCCACGTCCGTCACCGTCGCGGTGATCCCCGGCGGGCGCGAGCACCTGCCCTGGAACGACATCCTCACCAATCTGACGATGCTCCAGGAGCCGCTGGGCGTCGACCCCGTCGACGCGGTCTACTGGACCCTCTTCGCCGAGCTCCGCTTCTACCTGCTCTTCACGGTGCTCGCCTGGTGGGGCCTGACCTACCGCCGGGTGCTGCTGTTCTGCTGCGCGTGGGGAGCGGCAAGTGCCCTGGTCGCCCCGGCCGCGCCCGGCCCCCTGCGGCTGCTGCTGATGCCCGAGCACAGCTGGTTCTTCATCGCGGGCATGGCCTTCTACCTGATGTACCGGTTCCGCCCGAACCTGATGCTCTTCGGCGTCGTCGGCGTCTGCTACTGCGCCTCGCTCGCGCCCTCCATCGACAAGTTCAAGGGGCTCACCTTCCTCGGCGACCGGCCGGCCTGGCCCGTGCTCGTCGTGCTCGCCGCCTTCTTCGGGGTGATGGCGCTCGTCGCGACCGGCAGGCTCTCCGGCATCCGGTGGCGGTGGCTGCCGGTGGCCGGGACGCTGACCTATCCCCTGTACCTGCTGCACGAGGTCATCGGCTGGGAGTTCTTCGCCCGCTTCGGGGCGCGGGTCTCCCCCTGGGTGCTGCTCACCGCCGTGCTGCTCGGGATGCTCGTGCTGTCGTACCTGGTCCACCGTCTCGTCGAGCGGCCGCTCGGCCGGAGCCTCAGGCGTCACCTGCTCAGCGGGTGAGCACCACGGAGACGTCCCCGTCCGGTTGTGCGAGCGGGGACGTCCCCGTCCGGCCGTGCGGGCGGGGACGTCCTCAGGTGCGGGACCGGCTCAGATCACGTCGCCGGGCTTCGGCAGCGGCTTGCCGTACCAGCGCTCGATCAGCCGGGAGGCGATCGAGATGCCGTACGGCGGGATCACCTCGCCCGACTCGAAGGCGGCGGCCAGGTCGTCGCGGGAGAACCAGCGGGCCTCGTGGATCTCCTCGCCGTCCACGGTGATCTCCGAGGAGGTCGCGCGGGCGAAGAAGCCCAGCATCAGGCTGGACGGGAACGGCCAGGGCTGGCTGGCGATGTACTCGACCTCGCCGACCGTGACACCGGCCTCCTCGAAGACCTCGCGGACCACCGACGCCTCGATGGACTCGCCGGGCTCGACGAAACCGGCGAGGGTCGAGAAGCGGCCCTCGGGCCAGTGGACCTGGCGGCCGAGCAGCGCCCGGTCCTCCTCGTCCGTGACCAGCATGATCACCGCGGGGTCGGTCCGCGGGTAGTGCTCGGCGCCGCACGCCTGGCAGCGGCGGATGTGCCCGGCGGCGGCGATGACCGTGCGCTCGCCGCAGCGCGAGCAGAAGCGGTGGAGGCGCTGCCAGTTCTCCAGGGCCACCGCGTGCACCATGAGGCCCGCGTCCCGGTCCGACAGCAGCAGACCCGCCTCGCGGAGTCCGGCGGGCCGCGCGGACTGGTCCATGCGCCCGGGCAGCGAGTCCTTCTGGAGCGCGAAGTAGGAGACGCCCTCGGCGTCCGTGCCCAGGAAGTAGCGGTGGGTCTCGGTGACCGGGGCCTCGAAGGCCGGGGTCATGACGAGCTCGGTCGTGCCGTCCGCCGTGTCGTCGATCAGCACCTGGCCCCCGGAGACCACGAAGACCCGCGTGGTGGGGTGGCTCCAGGCCGCCGCCAGCCACGCCTCGTCGAGGCGGTGGTGCGCGGCGCGGTCGATGCCGCTCGGAGCGGTGAGCGAGATCGGGCGGTCCGCTGACGCGTTCTTCAAGGTGCTCACAGGTGCTTCCAACTCCCCCGGATCGGTGTGTGGGTTCAGCGCTCGGCGGCCGGGGCGGACAGGTCGCCCCACAGGTACGCGGTCGTCTCGACGCCCTTCATGAGGAGATCGAGTTCGATCTTCTCGTTGGGGGCGTGCCAGCCGTCGGACGGCACGGAGATGCCGAGGAACAGGACGGGTGCCTCCAGGACGTCCTGGAGGTCGGCGGCCGGTCCCGAGCCGCCCTCGCGGGTGTAGCGGACCTTGGCGCCGTCGAAGGCCCGGCTCATGGCCCCGGCGACCGCCGTGAGGGCGGGGTGGTCTAGCGGGGTGAGGCAGGGGCGGGTCGGGGCGCCGAAGACGATCTCGTACCGGATGCCGGCGGGGACGAGGCCGGCGAGCCAGTCCCGCACCGCGAGCTCGATCTTGGCCGGGTCCTGGCCGGCGACCAGCCGGAACGACAGCTTGAGCTGGGCGGAGGCGGGGACGATCGTCTTGCCGCCGGGGCCCTGGTAGCCGCCGCCGATGCCGTTGACCTCGGCGGTGGGGCGGGCCCAGACCCGCTCCAGGGTGGAGAAGCCGGCCTCGCCGAGGGTGCCGTGGGACTTCGCCGTGCGCAGCCAGGCGGCCTCGTCGAAGGGCAGCTCGGCGACGAGGGCGCGCTCGGCGTCGCTCAGCTCGGTCACGCCCTCGTAGAAGCCGGGGATCGCGACGTGCTCGTCGGCGTCGTGGAGGGCGGCGACGATCCGGCCGGCGACGGTGGCCGGGTTCGGCACGGCGCCGCCGAAGGAGCCGGAGTGGATGTCCTGGTCGGGGCCGTACAGCTCGATCTCGCAGTCGGCGACCCCGCGCATGCCGGTGCACACGGTGGGGGTGGTCTCGGACCACATGCCGGTGTCGGAGACGATCACGGCGTCGGCGGCGAGGCGCTCGGCGTGCGTCTCGACGAGGGTCCGGAAGTGCGGGGACCCGGACTCCTCCTCGCCCTCGACGATCAGCTTGAGGTTGACGGCGGGCGTGGTGCGGCCGGTGGCAGCGAGGTGCGCGCGGACGCCGAGGGTGTGGAAGAACACCTGCCCCTTGTCGTCGGCCGCCCCGCGCGCGTACATCCGCCCGTCGACCACGGTCGGCTCGAACGGGTCCGTGTGCCAGCCGTCCTCGCGGGCGGCGGGCTGTACGTCGTGGTGGCCGTAGACGAGGACCGTGGGCGCGTCCGGGTCGTCGGAGGGCCACTCGGCGAAGACCGCGGGGGCGCCGTCCGTCTCCCAGATCTCGACCGTGGTGAAACCGGTCCCGGTGAGCTTGGCGGCGAGCCACTCGGCACTGCGCCGTACGTCCCCGGCGCGGTCCGGCTGCGCCGACACGGAGGGGATGCGCAGCCACTCCGCGAGGTCGCCGAGGAAGGCGGCACGGTGCTGCTCGATGTACGTGCGTACGGCGTGGACGGCGCTGTCCGGGGTCTCGCTCATGCCCCCGAGCCTATCCGGCGCCCGGGGGTGCCCCGCCCGGCAGGAGGGCCTGATCGGCGTCGGGCGCCGGCTCCCCGAGCAGGAGGGCCTCCAGCTCCGCCCGGCCGGGCAGCCGGGTGGGGCGGGCGACCTCGCCCGTGCGCACGTAGACGAAGGCGGCGGCCACGTCCTCCGGCGCGAGGCCGTGCTGCTCGGCCCAGGCGAGCCGGTAGATCGCGAGCTGGAGCGGGTCCGCGGTGCGCAGCCGGCTCGTCTTCCAGTCGACGATCTCGTACGCGCCGGAGTCCGGGTCCCGGTAGACGGCGTCGATCCGGCCCCGGACGACCCGGCCGCCGAGCGAGAGGTGCACGGGGACCTCGACGCGGTACGGGGTGCGGTGGGCGTACTCGGTACGGGCGAAGGCCTCCTTCAGCTCGTCGAGGTCCCGCTCGTCGAGGATCTCCGGCTCCCCCGCGAAGTCCTCCCCGCCGGGCAGGTCCTCGGGACCGAGGAACGGCAGCGGCAGCTCCTCGAACCGGGACTCCACCCACGCGTGGAACCGGGTGCCCCGACGGGCCGCCGGCTGCGGGGCCTTGGGCATCGGCCGGGCCAGCTCCTGGGCGAAGCCGTCGGGGTCGGCGGCGAGGCGGAGGACCTGGGAGGCGGAGAGGTACGCGGGCAGGACGACGTCACGGGTGGTGGCGCGGGCGCGGCGGAGTTCGGTGGTGAGGGCGGTGAGGTCGCGGTCCCAGGAGGCGATGGCTCGCGCGTCCTCGGGGGTGAGGTCGCCGTACGGCTCGGGCTCCGGCTCCGAGGGCAGGGCCTCGGGCTCCCGCGGTGCGGGGACCGCGTCCGCGTGGGTGTCCTCGGGGAGGGTCTCCTCGTCCCAGAGGGGTTCCTCCTCTTCCGGCCAGAGGTCCTCCGGGTGGGGGTCCTGGGGAACGGGCGCCGCGCTGGTGGGGTTGTGCCCACCCTCCCCCGGACTCCGTCCGGGGGTACCCCCACCGCCCTGCGGAGCGATTGCCCACAACCGGGCCTTCACTGCCTCCGCCGCGTCCCTGCGCCGTTTCAACGCGTCCCCGTCCAGCGGGAGCGGCCACGTCCGGTCGGTTTCGTCGGCCGTGAGCGTCGGGTTCCTGGCGTCCTTCTCCGGTTCCTCCGCCCATGCCTCGATCTCCCCGTGGCCCTGCTCGCAGTGGGCGTACAGGGCCTGGAGGAAGTCCGACGGGCCTCGGGGCTTCTTCTGGGAGGGGCCCCACCAGTGGGCCGAGCCGAGGAGGAGGGTGCGGGGGCGGGTGAAGGTGACGTAGCCGAGGCGGAGTTCCTCGGTGTGCTGGTGGTCCCGCATCTCGTTCTTGAAGGCCGTGAGGGCCTTCGCGTTCCAGGTGTCGACGGCCGGCAGCGTGGCCGCGTCGCCGCGCAGGGCGTGCGGGAGGACCTGCGGCTGCGAGGTCCACGACTCGCGCGCGCGGGCGCTGGGGAACTGGCCGGTGACCAGGCCGGGTACGGCGACGACGTCCCACTCCAGGCCCTTGGACTTGTGGGCGGTGAGGACCTTGACGGTGTTCTCGCCGCCGGGCAGGGCGTTGTCGAGGCCCTTCTCGAACTGGACGGCCGTGCGCAGGAAGCCGAGGAACGCCAGGAGGCTCGCCTCGCCGTCCAGGGAGGCGAAGCCGGCGGCGATGTCGAGGAAGTGACCGAGCGTCTCGCGGCGGCGGGCGGCGAGCGCGTGCGGGGAGGCGGAGAGTTCGACTTCGAGACCGGTGGCGGAGAGCACCCGGTGCAGGACGTCCATGAGCGGGTCGGCGAGCGAGCCGCGCAGGGCGCGCAGCTCGGCGGCGAGGCGGGCGAAGCGGACCCGGGCGTCGGCGGAGAAGGCGAGGCCGTCGTCGGCCGCGCCGCCGGAGTCGAGGAAGGTGTCGAGCGCGTCGGCGAGGGAGACGACCTCGGCCGGGTCGACGCCCTCCACGGCGGCGGCGAGCCGCTGCTCGGGGTCGGGTTCGTCACCGCCCCGGTGGACGAGGTGGCGGGCCCGCCGGCCGAGGAGGGCGAGGTCGCGGGGGCCGATGCGCCAGCGGGGGCCGGTGAGGAGGCGGACCAGGGAGGCGTTGGCACCCGGGTCCTGGAGGACCTCGCAGACGGCGACCAGGTCGGCGATCTCGGGCAGGTGGAGGAGGCCGGAGAGGCCGACGACCTCGACGGGTACGTCACGGGCGACGAGGGCCGCGTGGATGGCGGGGAAGTCGGTGGCCGTGCGGCACAGGACGGCGATCTCGCCGGGCTCCCGGCCGCTGCGGACGAGGTGGGCGAGGGAGTCGGCGAGCCAGTCGATCTCCTCGGCGTGGGTGGGGAGGAGGGCGATGCGGACGCTTCCGTCGGCCTCGGCGCCGGGCGCGGGCCGCAGCGCCTCCACGCCCGCGTGCATGGCGCGCAGGGGCGCGGCGAGGCCGTTGGCGAGGTCGAGGAGGCGGCCGCCGCTGCGCCGGTTCTCGGAGAGCGAGTAGCGGTCGGCGGGGCTGCCGTCGGCGTGCGGGAAGTGCTCGGGGAAGTCGTCGAGGTTGGCGACGGAGGCGCCGCGCCAGCCGTAGATGGCCTGGCAGGGGTCGCCGACGGCGGTCACCGCGTGGCCGGTCGCCCGCTGCCCGGTGCCCTGGCCGAAGAGGCCGGAGAGCAGCAGCCGCTGGGCGACGGAGGTGTCCTGGTACTCGTCGAGGAGGACGACCCGGAACTCGTCGCGGAGGATCTCGCCGACCTCGGGCCGGGTGGTGGCCAGTTCGGCGGAGCGGGCGATCTGGTCGCCGAAGTCGAGCAGGTCGCGGGAGCGCTTGGCGGCCCGGTACCGGACGACGAGGTCGAGGAGTTCGCGGCGGGCGGTGGCGGCCTCGGGGATCTTGCGCAGCTCGGCGTTGCTGAGCTTGGCCTCGGCGAGGGCGGTGAGCAGCGCGGAGTCGTACGAAAGGAGTCTTTCCGGTGGTACGAGGTGTTCGGCGAGCTCGGCGTCGAGGGCGAGCAGGTCGGTGATCAGGGTCGTGAAGGAGCGGGTCAGCGCCGGGTACGGGCCGGGGGCCTCGCGCAGGACGCGGGCGGCGAGCTGGTAGCGGGTGGCGTCGGCGAGGAGCCGCGAGGTGGGTTCGAGCCCGATGCGGAGGCCGTGGTCGGTGAGGAGCTGCCCGGCGAACGCGTGGTACGTGGAGATCCGGGGCTCGCCCGGGGGGTCGTCCGGGTCGATGACGTCCGGGTCCGTCACTCCGGCGCGGACGAGGGCGGTGCGGACGCGCTCGGCGAGCTCGCCTGCGGCCTTGTTGGTGAAGGTGAGACCGAGGACCTGCTCGGGGGCGACCTGGCCCGTGCCGACCAGCCAGACCACCCGGGCGGCCATCACCGTCGTCTTGCCGGAGCCGGCTCCGGCCACGACGACCTGCGGGGCGAGCGGCGCGGTGATGCAGGCCGTCTGCTCCGGGGTGAACGGGATGCCGAGAAGCTCCTTGAGCTGCTCGGGGTCGGTGATGCGTGCGGTCACCTCAAAGAGGCTAACGCGGACGACTGACAGTCCGGTCCGGTCCGGCCCGGATCTCGCGGGGGATCCTCGTCACGCGGGCGTGCCGCCGCCCAGCTTCGACAGGTCCACCGTCTCGTCGGCGGGCGGGACGACGACCCGGACGGGCTCGTCGTAGTCGGAGAGCCGCATCGCGCCCGGTTCCTCGCCGCCGGCCTTGACCATCCTCAGGATGTACGGCTTGCCCTCCCGGGCCACGGACACCGTGGTGGTCTCGCCTTCGGCCTTCTTCTTGACCAGGGTCGCGACGGGCGTGCCGGCGACCTCGGCGTCGGGGCCCCTGGTCAGTCCGCGGCGCTCCTCCTCGTCCTCGCCGAGGTCGGCGAGGAGCGACTTCAGGTCGCAGACGCCGCTGAGGTCGGCGCTGCCGGCCTGCCCCGGGGTGATCTTCAGCCAGCGGCCCTTGACCAGCTCGACCGTGGCGTCGATCTGGGCGTCGGGCATGCCCTGGGAGGCCATGGAGACGCGCCAGAAGGCCTCGTCGCCCTTGATGTAGGTGATCCGGTCGATCTTGCGGAGTTCGGCGGTGCCGCCCTTGATCCTCATCACGCCGGTGCACTCGTCCTGGTCGTTCACGGCGAAGTCGATGTCGAGGGGCTGTCCCTCCGTGACGACCCGGCCGGTCATCCGGAGCGAGGTCGCCGACCGGGTGGCCGTGACGGCCCGGTCGGCGATCTCGTCGGCCGTGAGGCCGGCGAAGGGGTCCGGGGAGGGCGAGGGGGCGGACACGGCGCCCGGCCGTGCGGCCGCCGGACCCGCCGCCGCCCAGGCCGCCACCGGCGCGGGTCCCGCGACGACGGCGGCGGCGCAGACGACGGCCGCGGCGCGGAGCTTTCGGTGGGACGCCATGCGAGCCTCCTCGCGGATTCCCGGACCGTTCCCGGACTCCGGGCCCCTGTCCACCAGAGTCGCTCCGCGCGCGCGTGCCCGCTACTCCACCCGGGTCAGGAGCCGGCGAGCTCCGCGAGCTGCGCCATGTCCATGACCTGGTCGGCCGGCGGCGCGGTGACGGTCAGGGCCTTGTCGAACTCGCTGAAGGTGACGGTGCCCGGCTCCTTGCCACCGGCGGCGACGACGCGGAGGAGGTACGGCTTGCCCTCCTTGGCGACGTAGTACGTGGTGGTCTCGGCGCCCTTCTTCTTGGTGAGGGTGACGGCGGGGGTGCCGTCGACGTCGGCGTCCTCGCCCCGGGTCAGGCCCTTGCGGTCGTCCTTCTTCTCCTCGTCCATCTCCTTGATCATGGTCTTGAGGTCGCAGAGCGAGCCGAGGTCGTTGTCGTCGCCCTCGGACGGCATCTTCATCCAGCGGCCCTTGAGCAGCGTGGCCATGGCGCCGGCCTCGTCGGCCGAGGCGCCGTCCTCGCCGCCGGTGGAGCGCCAGAAGGACTCGTCGCCCTTCATGTACGTGAAGCCGCCGGTCCGCAGGATCTCGGCCTTGCCGCCCTTGCCCGTGCTCGCGGTCATGGTGCCCTTGCAGGAGCCCTTGGAGTCGAGGGTGAAGTCGGTCTTCATGTCCTCGCCCTCGGTCTTGCCGCTGCCGGACATGTGCAGGGCGGTCGCCGTCTTGGTGGTCTCGACGCCCTTCTCCGCGATGGCGTCGGCCGTGAGCCCGGCGAAGGGGTCGGCGGCCTTGTCCTCGCCCTGGGAGCAGCCCGTGGCGCCCGCCACCACGGCCGCGCAGACCGTCGCCGCCACCCAGAACCTCTTGTTGGCCCTCATGCCCGTACTCCTCCACAGCGATGGTTCACAGCTTGTCTTCACGCCGCCCCTACGTGGTGACGCGCAGAGAGTGACCGGCGAGGAAGTGCGAGGGATGTACGGCATGGAATGTGACGCTCCGCACAGTGGGCCGACGGGGGCTCAGTCGACGACCTGGCGGCCCTCCGGCTGGGCGCTGCACGAGGCGCGGAACGAACAGTTCGTGCAGTGCTGGCCGGTGGTGGGGGTGAAGCGCTCGTCGAGGACCCGGCCCGCGGCGTTGGCGAGCAGCTCGCCGACCCACTCCCCGGCCGGCGGTTCCTGTGCCTGGACCTTGGGGAGGGCGTCGCCGCCCTCCTTCTGCGGGGCGGCCTGCCGGAGCTGGACGAGCTCGGCGCCGCCGGGCTCCGGCCGCCGCCCGTCGAGGACCTCGTCGAGGGCGCCCTCCCGGACCGCGAGCTGGTACACGGCGAGCTGCGGGTGCTGGGCGACCTCGTCCCTGGTGGGGGCCGACTTGCCGGTCTTGAAGTCGACGACGTACGCGCGGCCGTGCTCGTCGGTCTCGACGCGGTCCATGGAGCCGCGGATGCGGACCTCGTACGCGCCCGCCTCCAGGGTCACGTCGAAGCCGTGCTCCGATGCGGCCGGGGTGCGGCCGCCGCGGTCCATGACGTGCCAGCTCAGGAAGCGTTCGAGCGCCACGCGCGCGTTCTGCTTCTCCTGGGCCGACTTCCAGGGGGCGTCGAACGCGAGGGCGTCCCACACGGAGTCCAGCCGGGCCATGAGGACGTCGAGGTCGGCGGGGGTACGGCCGGAGGCGACCTCGTCGGCGAGGACGTGGACGACGTTGCCGAAGCCCTGGGCGGCGGTGGCGGGGGCCGCGGCCCTGACCTCGCGGCCCAGGAACCACTGGAGGGAGCAGGTGCTCACCAGGTTGTCCAGGGAGCTCGGCGAGAGGGCCACGGGCCGGTCGCGGTCGCGCAGCGGCTCCGGGCTGCGGGTCGGCTCGAACAGGCCCCACCAGCGGTCCGGGTGCGCGGCGGGGACCAGCGGCTGGCCGTCCTCGTCGGTGAGCGCGGCCAGCTCGGCGAGCCGGTGGGCTGCGGCGTCGCGGAGCGCGGGCGAGGCGTCCGGGTCGACGGTGGTGGCGCGCAGCTCGGCGACGAGCGCGGAGACGGCGAGGGGGCGGCGGGGGCGGCCGGGCACGTCCTTCGGCTCGGCGCCGAGTTCGGTGAGGAACCGGGAGGGCTGGTCGCCGTCCTCGGCCGCGGCCTTCACGGCGGTGACGACGAGCCGGTCACGCGCGCGCGTGGCGGCCACGTAGAAGAGGCGGCGCTCCTCGGCGAGGAGGGCGCCGGGGGTGAGGGGCTCGGCGAGGCCGTCGCGGCCGATGCGGTCGGCCTCCAGGAGGGAGCCGCGACGGCGCAGGTCGGGCCAGAGCCCCTCCTGGATCCCGGCGACGACGACGAGGCCCCACTCCAGGCCCTTGGAACGGTGGGCGGTCATGAGGCGGACGGCGTCGGGGCGGGTGTGGCGGCGGGTGAGGGTGTCGGCGGCGATGTCCTGCGCGTCGAGCTCCTCGAGGAAGTTGAGGACACCGCGGCCGCCGACGCGTTCCTCGGCGCGGGCGGCGGTCTCGAAGAGGGCGCAGACGGCGTCGAGGTCCCGGTCGGCGTTGCGGCCCGCGGGTCCGCCGCGGAGCGCGGCCCGTTCGAGCCGGCCGGGCCAGGGGGTGCCGTTCCAGAGCACCCAGAGGGCCTCCTCGGCGGTGCCGCCTTCGGCGAGGAGGGTGCGGGTGTCACGGAGCAGGTCGCCGAGCCGCTTCGCGCCGCGGGTGTGGGCGGGGTCGTGGGCGGCGAGGCGCTCGGGCTCCGCGAGGGCGCGGGCGAGGAGGACGTCGGAGGGCGGCGGGACCTTGTCGCCCGCTGAGCGCGCCTCGTCGCGGAGGGCGCGGCCCAGGCGGCGGAGGTCGGCGGGGTCGACGCCGGCGAGCGGGGAGGCGAGGAGTTCGAGCGCGGTCTCGGTGGTCAGCCATGTGCGGGTGCCTGCGGGCTGCGCCGGTGCCGCGCCCTGGGGCGGGACCTCTTCGTCGTCCTCGGCGGGCGTGTGGTCCGAAAGGGCCCGGCCCGCTGCGGGCCCGCCCGCCGCCTGCGCCACCGCTCTCAGCGCCAGCAGCAGC
Organism: Streptomyces sp. NPDC056480; assembly: GCF_042795405.1. NCBI lineage: Bacteria > Bacillati > Actinomycetota > Actinomycetes > Kitasatosporales > Streptomycetaceae > Streptomyces > Streptomyces sp. NPDC056480. The sequence continues at coordinate 11,319 of NZ_JBHTSA010000110.1, forward strand.
GGGGCCACCGCCGGTTCGTGGCGGAGGGGGGTGTCCGCCGCGTCCGTCTCCACCGGGACTCCCGCCGAGGTGAGGGCCCTGCGGAGGGACGGGACGTGGGCGGCGGCCCGGGTGAGGACGGCCATGTGGTGCCAGGGGACGCCGTCCTCCAGGTGGGCGCGGCGCAGCAGGTCGGCGATGTTCTCGGCCTCCGCCGACGCCGTCGGGTACGTGTACGCCTCCGCCCTGCCGCCGTCCCGCGCGGCCGTGAGGTCCCGGTGGGCGCGGACCTTGTCGGCGGGGAGCCGGGGCATCGGCATCCGCTGGGCGAGCAGCCGGGTCGCGGCGAGCAGCCCGGCTCCCGAGCGGCGCGCGGTGCGCAGGACCCGGACGTCCGCGCCGCCGAAGGAGGCGGGGAAGTCGAGGATGCCGTTCACGTCGGCGCCCCGGAAGGCGTAGATGGACTGGTCGGGGTCGCCGAAGGCGACGACGGTGCTCCCGCCCGTCGCCCGGCCACCGCCCCGCGCGGACGCCCTTCGGGCGAGCCCTGCCGAATCGCCCGCGAGGGCGTGCAGCAGCCTCACCTGTGCCGGGTCGGTGTCCTGGTACTCGTCGACGTAGATCGCGTCGTACGCGGGCAGGCTGATGTCCTCGGCGAGGAGTACGGCCCGGTGGACGAGCTCGGTGTAGTCGAGGACGCCCTGGAGGTCGAGGACGTCGAGGTACTCGGCGAGGAAGTCGGCCGCGGCCTTCCAGTCGGGCCGGCCGACCCGCTGGGCGAAGTGGGCGAGGGCGTCCGGTCCGAGGCCGAGTTCGCGGGAGCGGGCGAGGACGGCCCGTACCTCGTCGGCGAAGCCGCGGGTGGTGAGGCAGGCGCGGAGTTCGTCGGGCCAGCGGATGCCTCCGAGCCCGGCCTTCTCCAGGTCGATGTGGCCGGCGAGCAGTTCTCGTACGGCGAGGTCCTGCTCGGGTCCGGAGAGCAGCCGCAGGGGTTCGGCGAAGAGTTCGGCGTCCTGGTGGGCGCGGATCAGGGCGTAGCAGTACGAGTGGAAGGTGGTGGCCTGCGGCGGGCGGCGGCCGCCGAGCCGGGCGGCCATGCGGTCGCGGAGTTCGACGGCGGCCTTGCGGCTGAAGGTGAGGACGAGGAGCCGTTCGGGGTCGGCTCCCTTCTCCATCCGGGCGGCGACGGCCTCGACCAGGGTCGTCGTCTTGCCGGTGCCGGGTCCGGCGAGGACGAGAAGAGGTCCGCCGTCGTGGTCAACCACTTCGCGTTGGGTTGCGTCCAGCTGAGGGGAATCCATCGGGGCCGGCGTGGTGCGCACCAGTCGGTACGCGCCCGGGTTCCGCGGCCGTCCCGAACCCGGGTACGGCTGTCCCTGGTACGGCGGCGTACGCCGGGTGGTCGAGGAGGTACTCACGTGGGTCGCCGGTCCTGGTGGGAGTGGTGGTGCGGGTGAGGCGGCCGTCCGCCGCGGCCGGCCGTCGGGCTCGCCGGCCCGCCGTCGCCTCGGGAGACGCGAACGTCGACGTTACGCGAAACGGCCCGCCGCCGAGCCGTACTCCGCGCCCCGCCCCGTACCGCGTACGTCCCCTCCGGCGCCGCTCACGCCCGGTCCCGCACGGTCGTCCCCGGTCGGCGGGCTCAGGTGTGAGTTCCGTCCCAGCGCGCCCGCCGCATGTCGATCTTCGGCAGGTGTCCCTCGGCCGCCGGGCCCCGCTCGCGCAGCGGCGTGCCCTCCTCGCGGTAGTGGTCGAGGGCCCTCAGCTCGTGCCCGGGGAGCAGCGTGCCGTCCGAGCGGACCACCCGCCACCAGGGGGCCGTCCCGCCGTACAGGGCCATGACCCGGCCGACCTGGCGGGGCCCGCCCTCGCCCAGCCATTCGGCGACGTCGCCGTAGGTCATCACCCGGCCGGGCGGGATCCCGTCGGCGACGTCGAGCACCCGTTCCGCGTACTCGGGCAGTTCTCCGGTCTCCCCCACGGGCACCTCCATGCTCATCCGCCCCATCCTGCCTCACCCCACCGACATGGCCCTGATGCCTCCGCGCGGCGGCTCTTCGTGCCACCATCGTGCGGGCGGTGACTGGTGATACGAGATCAAGAGCGACAAGTACAAGAACAGAAGCAAGAACAAGAGCAAGAACAACAGCGAGAAACACAGCCCGGACAACAGCGAGAACGAGAACGACACGACGCGCATGCAGAGACGGACATGGTGATGGCCCCGGACACCCAGCCCCCCGAGGAGGGCCAGGCCGACGTGCCCGAGCGGGTCTCCGGCGACGAGCCGCTGCTCGCCGCCCGGGTCCACCGCCCCTCGGACCTGATGCGGCTGCTCGCCGGTCTGCTCGCCATCGGGCTCGTCATCGCCGTCGCCGCGTTCGCCCACGCGACGACCTCGGGCCTCGAGGAGGACATCAACAAGGGCGCCGTCGGCGCACCCGATGTCTTCGTCAAGATCGCCGGTCTCGTCTCCTCCATCGCCGTCCTGCTCGTCCCCGTCGCCTTCGCCATCGAACGTCTGATCAAACGCGACGGGCTGCGCATCGCGGACGGCGTCCTCGCCGCCGTGCTCGCGCACGGTCTCACCCTCGCCACCGACCTCTGGGTCGCCCAGGCCGCGCCCGGCACCATCCAGGACGCGCTGACCCAGCCGGCGTCCGGCGGCGGGCTCACCGATCCCGTGCACAACTACCTCGCGCCGGTGATCGCGTACATGACCGCCGTCGGCATGGCCCGCAGACCCCGCTGGCGGGTGTCGCTCTGGGTGGTGCTGCTGCTCGACGCGTTCACCATGCTGGTGGCCGGCTACACCACCGCGCTCTCGATCATCCTCACCGTCCTGATCGGCTGGACGGTGGCGTACGGCACGCTCTACGCGGTCGGCTCCCCCAACGTCCGGCCCACCGGGCAGACCCTCCTCGCCGGTCTGCGCCGGGTCGGCTTCCGGCCGGTCACGGCCCTGCGCGCCGAGGGCGTGCCCGACTCGTCGGACAGCGGCGACCGCGGCCGCCGGTACATCGTGACCCTGGAGGACGGACCGCCGCTCGACGTCACCGTCGTCGACCGCGAGCAGCAGGCCCACGGCTTCTTCTACCGCGCGTGGCGCCGGATCACCCTGCGGACGATCACCACCCGCCGGTCGATCGTCTCGCTGCGGCAGGCCCTGGAGCAGGAGGCGCTCCTCGCGTACGCGGCGATCGCCGCCGGGGCGAACGCGCCGAAGCTGATCGCCACCTCCGAGCTCGGCCCGGACGCCGTGATGCTCGTCTACGAGCACATCGGCGGCCGCAGCCTCGACTCGCTCGACGACGACGACATCACCGACGCGCTGGTCCGCAGCGCCTGGCGGCAGGTACGGGCGCTCCAGTCGCGCCGGATCGCGCACCGCCGGCTCACGGGCGACGCGATTCTGGTGGATCGTTCCGGCAGGGTGATCCTCACCGATCTGCGCGGCGGAGAGATCGCGGCCGGCGATCTGATCCTGCGGATGGACATCGCCCAGCTGCTCACCACCCTCGGTCTGCGGGTCGGTGCCGAGCGCACGGTCGCCGCCGCCGTCGAGGTGCTCGGCCCGGACGTCGTCGCCGACTGTCTGCCGCTGCTCCAGCCGATCGCGCTGAGCCGCTCCACGCGCGCGACGCTGCGGAGACTGGCCCGGGAACGGTCGGCACGCGAGCGGGAGGCCGTGCTCGCCGCCTCGGAGGCGGCCAAGCACGAGCGGGAGCTGGCGAAGGCCCAGGCCGCCGAGGCCGCCGCGGACCCGACGACCGCGCGGGCGGAGACCAAGGCCGAGAAGAAGGCGGACAAGAAGGCCGAGAAGCGGGCCCTGGACACGGCGCTCGACGAGGCCCGCGAGGAGGACCTGCTGGCCCAGATCCGTCAGCAGGTGCTGCTCATCCGCCCGCAGGCGCCGGCCGAGCCGGTCCGGCTGGAGCGCATCAAGCCGCGGACCCTGGTCAGCCTGATCGCGGGCGCGGTCGCCGCGTACTTCCTGCTGTCGCAGATCTCCCAGACGCCGCTGTCGACGATCGGCCAGGCGGACTGGCGGTGGGTCGCGGCAGCCGTGCTGTTCTCCGCGCTCAGCTATGTGGCGGCGGCGATGAGCCTGCTCGGGTTCGTGCCGGAGCGGGTCGGCTTCTGGCGGACGGTGGTGGCCCAGGTCGCCGGCTCGTTCGTGAAGATCGTCGCCCCGGCGGCGGTCGGCGGCGTCGCCCTGAACACCCGCTTCCTCCAGCGCTCGGGCGTGCGCCCGGGGCTCGCGGTGGCGAGCGTCGGCGCCTCCCAGCTCTTCGGGCTCGGCGCCCACATCCTGCTGCTGCTCTCCTTCGGCTACCTCACGGGAACGGAACGCTCGCAGTCCTTCACCCCGTCGAGGACGGTCATCGCCGGCCTCCTCACGGTCGCGGTGCTCGTGCTCGTCGTGACGGCGGTCCCGTTCATGCGGAAGTTCGTCGCGACGCGGCTGCGCTCGCTGTTCGCCGGAGTGGTGCCGCGCATGCTGGACGTGCTCCAGCGGCCGATGAAGCTGGTCACCGGCATCGGCGGGATGCTGCTGCTCACCCTCACCTTCGTGCTCTGCCTGCACGCCTCGATCCAGGCCTTCGACCACGACGGCGTGTCGATCAGCTACGCGAGCGTGGCCGTCGTCTTCCTCGCGGGCAACGCGCTCGGCTCGGCGGCGCCGACCCCGGGCGGCGTCGGAGCCGTCGAGACCGCGCTCACCCTGGGTCTGCTCGCGGTCGGCCTGCCCGCCGAGGTCGCGACCCCGGCCGTCCTGCTCTACCGCCTGCTGACCCTGTGGCTCCCGGTCCTGCCGGGCTGGCTCTGCTTCAACTGGCTGACGAAGCGCGAGGCGCTGTAGCGGGTCGGGCTCCCGCCACCCGCATGGACCCCCGTCCCGCGCGGCGGCGGGGGCGGCGGCCCACCATGGGCCTATGCCGATCTCCGCCGCCCAGCGCGCCGCTCTGCTCACCGCCACCACCGTGCTGCTCGCCGCCGGGTGCTCGGACGGGGGCGACAACGCGGAAGGGTCGCAGCCGAGCGGCACGGCCGGGATCTCCGCGCTGGCGGCGCAGAAGCTGTCCTGGACCCCGTGCCCGGCGCCGTCCGCCGCCGAGGGCGGCGGGCCCGCGCCCTCCCCGCTGCCCGGGGGCGCCACCTGGGAGTGCTCCTTCCTCCAGACGCCGCTCGACTGGTCGGTGCCGGACGGCGAGACCATCGAGCTCGCACTGATCCGGGCCCGGGCCCGCGACCAGGACCGGCGGATCGGTTCGCTCGTCTTCAACTTCGGCGGGCCGGGCGGCTCCGGCGTCACCGCGCTGCCGGGGTTCGCCAACGACTACGAGGCCCTGCGCGGCCGCTACGACCTGGTCTCCTTCGACCCGCGCGGGGTGGGCCGCAGCGACCCGGTGGAATGCCTCACCGACAAGGAGCTCGACGCCTACTACGCCCTCGACTTCACACCCGACGACGAGGCCGAGGAGCGAACGCTCTCGGACGCGCAGAAGAGGTACGCGGCCGGCTGCGAGAAGGACGCCGGACCGGCCCTGCCGCATGTCGGCACCGAGAACGCCGCCCGGGACATGGACCTGATGCGCCAGGTCCTCGGCGACGACAAGCTCCACTACTTCGGCATCTCGTACGGCACCGAACTCGGCGGCGTCTACGCCCACCTCTTCCCGAAGAACGTCGGCCGGGCCGTCTTCGACGCGGTCGTCGACCCGGACGCCGGCGTCGAGGAGGGGGCCCTCGGCCAGGCGAAGGGCTTCCAGCTCGCCCTGGACAACTTCGCCCAGGACTGTGTGGACCGCGGCGACGCGTGCACCCTGCCCGGCTCGTCCGTCGCCGAGATCGAGGCCTTCGTCATCGAGCTCCTCGCCTCCCTCGACAAGGAGCCGATCGCCGGCATCGGCGACCGCAAGCTCACCCAGACGCAGGCCACCAACGGCATCGCGCAGGCCCTCTACTCCAAGGAGTTCTGGACCTATCTGGAGCAGGGCCTCTCCGACGCGGAGGGCGGCGACGGGGCGCTGCTCCTCACCCTCTCGGACTCGATGAACGGACGCGGCCAGAACGGCTCCTACAGCAACATCCAGGCCGCCAACGCCGCCATCAACTGCGTCGACTTCAAGGAGCGCTACACCCTCGGCCAGGCCAAGGAGCGGCTCGGCCAGTTCCGCGAGGCCTCCCCCGTCTTCGGCGACTTCATGGGCTGGGCGCTCTCCAGCTGCTCGCAGTGGCCGGTGCCCGGGACCTGGGAGAACCCGGACGTCTCCGCTCCGGGCGCGGCGCCCATCCTGGTCGTCGGCAACACGGGCGACCCGGCCACCCCGTACGAGGGCGCCCGCTCGATGGTGAAGGCGCTCGGCGACGGGGTCGGCGTGGAGCTGACGTACGAGGGCGAGGGCCACGGCGCGTACAACAGCGGCAGCGCGTGTGTGAAGAAGGCGGTCGACGCCTACCTCCTGGACGGCAAGGTCCCGGTCTCCGGCACCGTCTGCACGTAGCACCGTCCGCGTGCGGCCCGGAGGGCTCCCCCTAGGATGGGCCGCCCTGTCGGGCTCTTGGGGGGAACACATGTCCATACGCGTACGGGTGACGGTCCTGGCCGTCACCGGCCTGCTGGTCACGGGCTGCACGAGCACCGGCGGCGGTGCACCGGCCACCACCCCGGGCGCGAGGACGGCCACGACCGACGCCAAGCCGTCGGCCACCGCCGACGTCCCCTCGGCCACCGCCTCCACTCCCCCGCTCCCGGCCACCCTCACCGGCCAGCGCCCCGACTGGAAGGCCTGCCCGGCCCCCGGTCCCGGCAAGGCGAAGCCCGGTGAGAACTGGCGCTGCGCGAGCGTGAAGGTGCCGCTCGACCACGCGAAGCCCGAGGGCGCGACGATCCCGATCGCCCTGATCCGCAAGGAGGCGGGCCGCAAGGCCGACCGCATCGGCTCCCTGCTCTTCAACTTCGGCGGCCCCGGCGCCTCCGGCATCGACATCCTGCCGCAGGTCGAGGAGGACTACGGCAAGCTCGCCGAGCGCTACGACCTGGTGGGCTTCGACCCCCGCGGCGCCGGCCGCAGCTCCGGTGTCGTCTGCCGGACCGACGCCGAACAGGCCGCCGCCGAGGCCACCGTCGACCTCACCCCGGACTCGGCCGACGAGGAGACCGCGTACCTCGAGGACAACGCCGCCTTCGCCGCCGGCTGCGCCCGCCGCTCCGCCACCGTCCTCCCGCACACCACGACCACCGCCACCGCCCGCGACCTGGACCTGATCCGGCGGGTCCTCGGCGACGACAAGCTGCACTACTTCGGCATCTCGTACGGGACACAGCTCGGCGGCACGTACGCGCACCTCTTCCCGCGGAACGTCGGCCGGCTCGTCCTCGACGCGGTCGTCGACCCGACCGCCGACACCGTGGGCCACGCCCGCCACCAGACGATCGGCTTCCAGCGGGCCCTGGGCAACTATCTGAAGAGCACCGGACAGGACCCCGAGGACGGGACCGAGCGGATCGCCCGCCTGCTGCGGAAGCTGGACCGCGCACCGCTGACCGTCGGCGAGCGGAAGCTCACCGAGGGCCTGGCGCTCACGGGCATCGCGGTGACGCTGTACGGGCAGGCCAACTGGCCCCTCCTGACGTCGGCCCTCGCGGACGCCGAGAAGGGGCGCGGCGGCGCCCTGCTCGAACTCGCCGACTACTACAACGACCGTGACGCGAACGGCCACTACGCCACCCAGTCGCACGCGCAGCGGGCGATCTCCTGCGCCGACTCCAGCGCGCGGCCGACCGCCGCGGAGGCGAAGGCGCTGATCCCCGAATTCCGCCGGCTCTCCCCCGTGTTCGGCGCGTTCCTCGCCTGGGACACGGCCGGCTGGTGCGCCGAGTGGCCGGTGAAGGGCGAGCGGGCGACCCCGGAGGCGAGCGCCCCGGGCGCCGCCCCGGTCCTCGTCGTCGGCACGACGGGCGACCCGGCGACCCCGTACGAGGGCGCGGAGAGGATGGCGAAGGAACTCGGCACGGGCGTCGGCGTCCTCGTCACCAACGAGGGTGAGGGACACGGCGCGTACGGCGCGTCGTCGTGCGCGACGGCGACGATCGACGCGTACCTCCTGGACGGCAAGGTCCCCGCGTACGGCAAGACCTGCTCCAGCGGGGCGGCTCGTAGCGGGGCGTGACCCGTAGCGGGGCATGGGAAAGGGGCCCGGATCTCGTGTCGAGATCCGGGCCCCTCCGTCAGGCCGACTAGTAGACCGGCTTCTCGGGCTCGATCTGGTGGACCCAGCCGATCACGCCGCCGCCGACGTGCACCGCGTCGGCGAAGCCCGCGGACTTCAGCACCGCGAGGACCTCCGCACTGCGGACGCCCGTCTTGCAGTGCAGGACGATCCGCTTGTCCTGCGGGAGGTCCTGGAGGGCGGTGCCCATCAGGAACTCGTTCTTCGGGATCAGACGCGCGCCCGGGATGGAGACGATCTCGTACTCGTTCGGCTCGCGGACGTCGATGATGTCGATGTTCTCGCCGTCGTCGATCCACTCCTTGAGCTGCTTCGGAGTGATCGTGGAGCCGAGCGCCGCCTCCTGGGCCTCCTCGGACACGACGCCGCAGAAGGCCTCGTAGTCGATGAGCTCGGTGACGGTCGGGTTCTCGCCGCAGACCGCGCAGTTCGGGTCCTTGCGGACCTTCACCTGGCGGTACTGCATCTCCAGGGCGTCGTAGATCATCAGGCGGCCGACCAGCGGGTCGCCCACGCCGGCGAGGACCTTGATGGCCTCGGTGACCTGGATGGAGCCGATGGACGCGCACAGCACGCCCAGGACGCCGCCCTCGGCGCAGGACGGGACCATGCCCGGCGGCGGGGGCTCCGGGTAGAGGCAGCGGTAGCAGGGGCCGTACTCGGACCAGAACACGGACGCCTGGCCGTCGAAGCGGTAGATCGAACCCCAGACGTACGGCTTGTTCAGCAGCACGCAGGCGTCGTTCACCAGGTAACGGGTGGCGAAGTTGTCCGTGCCGTCGACGATCAGGTCGTACTGGCTGAAGATGTCCATCACGTTCTCGGCCTCGAGCCGCTCTTCGTGGAGGATCACGTTCACGTACGGGTTGATGCCGAGCACGCTGTCGCGCGCCGACGCCGCCTTGGAGCGGCCGATGTCGGCCTGGCTGTGGATGATCTGGCGCTGGAGGTTCGACTCGTCGACCTCGTCGAACTCCACGATGCCGAGCGTGCCCACGCCGGCGGCGGCCAGGTACATCAGCGCCGGCGAGCCGAGGCCCCCGGCACCGACACACAGCACCTTGGCGTTCTTCAGCCGCTTCTGCCCGTCCATCCCGACGTCCGGGATGATCAGGTGGCGGGAGTACCTGCGGACCTCGTCTACGGTGAGCTCGGCAGCCGGCTCGACCAGGGGTGGCAGCGACACGGGGACTCCGGTTGTCGGTATGTCAGTACGGTTGTTCTCCCCGTAACACTGCCACGCCTCTTCTCATTCCGAGACACCCGGTCCGATCCGCGAGACGATTTCGTCCCAGTAGCCGGGCAGCGAGTGGAATGGCGCACTTTGTCCCGGGCCCCCCGCGCGGTCGGTGAAGAAGATCGTCCCGGCCCCCTGCCAGCGGGCGATCCGCAGGGCCTCCTCCAGATGGGTGCGCGGCACGCCGTGCACGAGATGGACGAACTTCGCCTCCGTGTACTCGGCCGTCCACTCGGCCACCTGCGACCAGCGGTAGTCCGCCCAGGCGCCCGAGAAGGTCACCAGCTGGTCGGCGGTCTCGGCGTATCCCGGGTGGGGATGGGTGCCGTGGCCGAGGACGAGGTGGGCCTCGCCTCCGAGCACCGCCTCCAGGGTCGCGGTGACCCGCCGCACCCCGCCCAGGTCCGCCCGGTCCGCGGGGCAGCGGTCCAGGTAGAAGCCGTCGACCTTGTACCAGTCGACGAAGCGGTGGGCGTCCGAGACCAGCTCCCCGAACGGCCGGGAGCCGTACGCGGCGTCCAGATGCCCGAGCACCCTGACCCCGGCGTTGCGGAGCTTCCCCGCCGCCTCCAGACAGTGCGGGTCCGGACGGCTGCCCGGGCCCTCCGCCACGTTGAGCACCGCCCAGTGCAGCGGGGTTCCGGGGCGGGTCAGCTCGCCCCACTCGACGGGCGCGAGCAGCGGGTGGGCGTAGCCCGGCACGCCCACCCCCAGGGCTTCCCGCACCGCCCCCGTGGTCGCCGTCAGATGCGACACGCCGCCTCCATCCAGATGTCGGCGAGCGACTCCTCCAGGTTGATCCGGGGCCGCCAGCCGAGCCGGTCGCGGGCGGTCCGGACGTCGGCCTGCTGCCAGGGACCGCAGCCGTCGGGGTACGGGTAGGGGGCGGCGGCCAGCTGCTCGGCGATGGTCCCCTCGGTGCGGGGGGCGCCGATCATCGGGCGCTGCGGCATGCCGTGCGGGGCGTCCAGCTCGTGCAGGTTGCCGGAGTAGCCGGCGACCCTGGCGAGGACGGCGGCGGCGTCCCGGAGCCGGACCGCGCGGCCGGTGCCGATGTTGACGACGCCCTGGGCGGCGGAGAGCGAGGCCGCGTGCACGGCCCGCGCCACGTCCCGTACGTCGACGAAGTCCCGCTGCACGCCCAGGCCGCTGAGCTTGAGCTCGCCGTCGCCGGCCTGCATGGCCCGGCGCATCGCCTCGGCGAGCCGGCCGAGCGGCGAGCCGGCGGGGGTGCCGGGGCCGACGGGCGAGAACACGCGGAGGACCACGGCGTCGAGGCCCGAGCCGAGGACGAGCTCGGTCGCCGCCAGCTTCGACACCCCGTACGGTCCGCCGGGGCGGGGTACCGCGTCCTCGGCGGTGGAGGAGCCGGGCTGGCTCGGCCCGTACTCCGAAGCGCAGCCGACCTGGACGAGCCGGGCGCCGCAGCCGCTGCGGCGCAGGGCCTCGCAGACGGTGGCGACGGCGACGGTGTTGTGCCGGGTCAGGTCGCGGGCGCCGCCGCGGGTGGCGCCGGCGCAGTTGACGACGACCCCGGGGTGGACGGCGTCGAGGAACCGGGTCAGCGCGCCCGGGCTGCCGGAGGCGAGGTCGAAGCGCACGTCGGCGTCGTCGCCCCGGCCGAGCGCGGTGAGGTGGACCGCCGGGTCGGCGAGGAGCCGGTCGGCGACGAAGCGGCCGATGAAGCCGTTGGCTCCGAGCAGTAGCACCCTCATCGCGCGGCCCCTTCGTGCCGACCGGCCGTTCCTTGGGGTTGCGGGGTCATGGTCTTCGGTCTCCTTGCGAGGTGATCAGAGAGGTGACGGGACGCGCCCGCGGCGTCGGCTCCGCGGGTGCGAAGAGGTTTCCTGACGGGAGGCTCGGCGGGGTGGGGGGTGCTGCGGTCGCCCGGCCTCCGACGGGGGTTGCGGCGGGTTCTCACGGGGTGGCGTGGGCCGAGGCCCGGGAAAGGGAGCCGGTCGCGTGGGCCAGCAGGCCGAGCGCGGCGGCGCCGCAGACGAGGGTGGGTACGGCCCCGGGTCCCCAGGTGTCGACGAGGGCCCGCACGGGGGTGGCGAGGGCGTCGAAGCCGGGGGCGGGGACGCGGGCGGCGAGGACGCTCGTGAGGGCGAGCGCCTCGGCGGCGCTGGCTGCGGCGAGGGCGGCCGCGGCCGTCTCGGGGAGGCCGTGGACGGTGAGGAGCCGGGCGAGGAGCAGGAGCGCGCCGAGGGCCAGGGCCCCGGGGCTGAACCCGGTGAGCCCGAGCAGCAGGGTGAGGGCGAGGAGCTGGAGGGTCACGGTGCCGAGGAGCAGCGGGCGGGTGCCGGCGGCGAAGTCGGCGAGGCCCCGGCTGTCGGCGATCCGGCGGCGTGCCCGGTGGGCGAAGAGCCGGGCGCACCAGGCGGCGGGGGCGACGGCGAGGGCGAGGGCCAGGACCGGTCCGGGGGTCAGGTCCCAGGGACCGTCGGGGCCGCCGCTGAGCACCTGGGTGAGGAGTCCGTCGCCGCAGACCGCGTAGGCCACGAGCCAGACGGTCCAGAGCCGGGCGGCGGGCACGGTGCCGCCGTCGGGGGCGCGGAAGGGGCCGCGCCGGACGGCGAAGAGGAGTGCGGCGGTGAGCAGCAGGGCCCCGGTCGCGCCGACGGCGAGACGTACGGGGCCGTGGGTGACGGCGAGTCCGATGCCGGTGAGCGCGGCGGCGGCGCCGGGGGTGAGGACGGCGAGCACCCAGGCGTCGGTGTCCCCGCGCGGGGGCGCGGGAGGCGCGGGGGTCTCGCCGCCGCGGGGCACGCGCGCGTAGAGCTCCTCGGCCAGCGAGAACACGTCCCGGTGCCGGAAGCGGGCGGCGGTCCGGTCGGTGAACCCCTGGGCCTCGAGCCCGGCGGCGATCTCCAGCGGGTCGACGGCCCGGGCACACAGCTCCCGGTGCCGGTGCATGAGGACTTTGACGGGGTCGGCGGTGCCGCGCCGGGGGCGGGCGGCGGGAACGCCGGCCGGGGCTCCCGCCGGTGCTCCGGCGGGGCCGGGCGTCGCCGGGGCCCGGCGGGGCAGGTCGCCCGCAGGGGCGGGGGCGGCGGACGCCTCGGCGGAACGGGACACGTGGTCCGAGCCGGTGCCGGTCGTGCCGGTCGCGCCGGTCGTGCCGGTCGTGCCGGTCGTGCCGGTCGTGCCGGTCGTGCCGGTCGCGTCAGACGGCTCCGACGGGTCAGACGGGTCCTTCGCGTCCGACGGGTCCTCCGCGTCCGATGTGCCCACCGGGCCGGGCGGCGTGGTCGGCCACGGTGTGCCCGCCGCGGCCGGGGCTATCCCGGACGGCGGGACCTCGACGGGACCCTCGGGGGCGTGCGGGTCGAGGGCGCCGCCGGTACGGGGGGTCAGTGCGGGGGCGCCGAGGAGGGCCTCGGAGCGGGCGTCCCAGGCTCCGGGGCTCGTCGGGGCGGCGGAGCCGCGCATGGGGGTGTCTCCTTCAGGCATCGGGGGCTCCTGTCCCGGCGGCCACGGCCTTGTGCGCCCAGCTGCCCGGCACGTGTGCCTCGGCGGGGTGGGCGAAGGGCACGCCGTCCCCGGGGCGGTGGCGCACCGGCGCGTGGGAGAGGAGTTCCAGGTAGATGCCGCGGAACGCGGCGAGGTTCTGTTCGACGGTGAAGAGTTCGAGCGCGCGGGCGCGGGCGGCGGCGCCCAGACGGTGGCGGCGCTCGGGCTCGCGGAGCAGCGCGAGGCAGGCGTCGGCGAGCGCCCGGGGATTGCGCGGGGGGACGACGAGCCCGGTGCCGCCGATGATCTCGACGACCGCGCCGACGTCGGTGGAGACGGTGGCCCGCGCGCAGAACATCGCCTCGACGAGGCTCGCGGGGAAGCCCTCGACGACGCTGGACAGGACGACGACCGCGCCGGAGGCGTAGGTGTCCTCCAGGGTGGGTGCCTCGGGGCCGCCGAGTTCCTCGAAGGTGACCGGGTTCTCGCCGACGGCGTGCGCGCCGGCGGCCTCGTCGGGGAAGAGCTGGGCGGCGAGCCCCTTGATGTGGGCGAGGTACGCGCCGGAGCCCGGGTCCCGTACGGGTACGGCGACGATCCTCAGCCGGGCGTCGGGCTGCCGGGCGCGGATCTCCGCGAAGGCGTGCAGGAGGGCGATGAGGTCCTTGGCGGGTTCGACCCGGCCGACCCAGACGAGGGTGGCGGGGTCGCCGCTCTCCTCGTCCTCGCCGACCTCGGCGAAGCGGTCGGCGGCCATGCCGGGGTGGACGGTGCGGATCCGGGCGCGGTCGGCGCCGCACCTCTCCTGCCAGCGGCGGGCGTGGGCGTTGCCGGGGGTGAGGAGGGCGGCCTGCCCGTAGACCTCGGCGGCGAGCCGGCCGTGGAGGGCGGCGAGCAGGGTGCGCAGGGGCGCGGAGCGGTCGGCACCGGCGGCCGAGAGGTAGTGGGAGCGGAGCTGTACGCCGTACTCGGTGACGAGCAGCGGGGTCCCGAAGAAGCGTTTGGCCAGCAGGCCGGGAAGGGCGGTGGTGCCGCCGGCCACGGCGTGGCAGAGGTCGGCCGCGCCGAGCGCGTCCTCCGCGTACCAGTCGAGGGAGAGGGGGCGCAGGGTGCGCTCCAGGTGCTCGACGAAGGCGAGGTGGTCGGGGAGTCCCGCGGCGGCAGCGCCCCGGCGTGCGCCGGGCGCACGGCAGGCGGATTCGAGGGTGCGGACGGCGTCGTCGGAGCGGAGCGCGCCGGGGAGTCCACCGCGCTCGCGGGCGAGTTCGGCGAGCGCGTAGAGGCCTTCGGCAAAGGCGGTCCCGAGCGCGCCCCCGGCCTCGCCGGCCCCGGTCGCGGCGGCGTTCTCCGCGGTCCCGGCGGCGTTCGCCCCGATCCCGGCGGCGTTCGCCCCGGTCCCGCCCCCGAGCCCGGTGCCGTTCTCCCCGCACACGCCCACCGCGAGCCGGTGGAAGGCCTCGACGAACCGGCGTCGCTCGCGCCGGCCGTAGGCGCGGCGGGCGGCGCGGCGCTCGCCGAATGCGGTCCGTTCGAGGAGGTTCCGGGCGGCCGGGCCGGTGTCGGGGCCGCCCAGGTCGGCGGTGCGTGCGACGCGGGCGTTCGGGGGGAGCGGTCGCGGGGTGCCGGACCCGCCGAGGGCGTACAGGTCGAACTGGTGCTGCCCGAGTCCGCGTACGAGCCGCTCGCACCAGAGTCCGGACTCACCGGTGGCGTACGGGTAGCCACCCTCCGTGAGCAGTCCGATCCGCATGAGTGCACCCCCGATCTCCCTTGACGGCGGCCACCGTTGGTCCGGCGACTCGCAGCGGGAAGAACGTAAGCGGAGATACCGGTGGTGCGACGGACGGT